>CBRGMI010000154.1:0-4844 GCA_967797495.1 uncultured bacterium | reverse complement strand
CGTCGCTCACGGTCGAGGAGGTCCTGTCCAACGCGCCCGAGGTCGAGGACGACCGGTTCAAGGTCCCGAAGGTCGTGGAGGTCGAGTGACCGAGCTGTGCGACCGAACGGCGAGCGACCTCGCTTCCGCGCTTCGCGCGGGGGAGTGCTCGGCAGCCGAGATCCTCGAGTCGAGCATCGGACGCATCGGCGCCGTCGACGGGCGCGTCGGCGCGTTCCTGGCGCGGACCGACCAGCTCGCGCGCGAGCAGGCGAGGGCGGCCGACGCGCGCATCGCCGCGGGAGACGCGCCGGCGGTCGCGGGGATCCCGCTCGCGCTGAAGGACGTGCTGTCGACGCGGGGCGTGGCCACGACCTGCGGCTCGAAGATCCTGGAGACCTACGTCCCGCCGTACGACTGCACGCCCTGGGAGCGCCTGCGTGCCGACGGGGGAGTGCTGCTCGGCAAGACCAACTGCGACGAGTTCGCGATGGGCTCGTCGAACGAGAACTCGGCGTTCGGACCGGTCCACAGCCCGTGGGGCCTCGACCTGGTGCCGGGAGGCTCGAGCGGCGGCAGCGCGGCCGCGGTCGCGGCGGGCGAGGCGGTGTGGGCGCTCGGGACGGACACGGGGGGCTCCGTGCGTCAGCCGGCGTCGCTCTCGGGCGTGGTGGGGCTGAAGCCGACCTACGGCCTGATCAGCCGGTACGGCCTGATCGCGTTCGCGTCCTCGCTCGATACGGTCGGGACGCTCACGCGGAGCGTCCGGGACGCCGCCCTCCTGCTCTCGGCGATCGGAGGCAAGGATCCGATGGACGCGACCAGCCTGGACGAGCCGCGGCGGGACTACACCGAGGGTCTCGACGGCGAGATCTCGGGAATCCGGGTGGGCGTGGTCAAGGAGGCGTTCGGCGAGGGCGTGGAGCAGGGCGTCCGGGACAGCGTCCGGCACGCGGTCGACGAACTCGCGAACCTCGGGGCGCGGGTGGGGGAGGCGTCGCTGCCGCACGCCGACTACGCGCTCTCGGCTTACTACCTGATCGCACCGTCGGAGGCGTCGTCGAACCTCGCGCGCTACGACGGCGTCCGCTACGGACTGCGCGTCGACGGCGCGGACTCGATCGAGATGATGACCAGGACGCGCGGCGCCGGGTTCGGCGCGGAGGTCAAGCGGCGGATCATGCTCGGCACGTACGCGTTGTCGGCCGGCTACTACGAGGCGTACTACGGCCAGGCGCAGAAGGTCAGGACGCTGATCATCCGCGACTACGAGGCGGCGTTCGGCGCGTTCGACGTGCTGGTCTCGCCGACGTCGCCGACGACCGCCTTCCCGATCGGCGCGAAGATCGACGACCCGCTCGCCATGTACCTGAACGACGTGTTCACGATCCCCGCGAACCTGTCCGGTATGCCGGCCATCTCGATCCCGAGCGGCGTCGACGGGGCGGGCCTGCCGGTCGGCCTCCAGCTCACGGCGCCGGTCCTGGCCGAACCCACCCTGCTACGGGTCGCGAACGCCCTCGAGGGCGCGCTCGGGTTCGACGCCCGACCCGCGCTGATCGCCGCCTGACGGCTCGCCGCGAGCGCTCCCGGCCGACACGATCAGCGCCACCGCCGCCACGATGAGGACGCCGGCGAGCAGCGTGCTCGCCGTGAACGTCTCGTCCAGGATCAACGCGCCCACGATGACGGCGCCGATCGGCGTCACGTACGCGTACGTCGCGACGAGCGAGGTCCGGGCGTTGCGGAGCAGCCACAGGTAGCACGTGAAGCCGATCCACGAACCGACCACCACCAGGTAGCCGAGCGCGATCCACGACGCCCGTGAGGTCGATCCCGGCTCGAGATCCCCGAACTCGCCGACGAGCCCGCCGACGACGAAGAACAACCCGGCCGCGACCAGCATCTCCATCCCCGCAGCCACGAGCGGACGGCGGGGCAGCGCGGCGTGACGCTGGTAGATCGAGCCCGCGGCCCAGCTAGCCGCGGCGCCGAGCGCGAGCACGAGCCCGCCCATGTCGATCTCGCCTTCCAGCGCGTTGCCGCCCACCAGCAGCGCCGCCCCGACGAACCCGACCGCGAGCCCGATCACGACGACGCGCGGCTGGCGGTGCCCGAGGACGGCGCGGTCGATCGCCGCCATCCACAGCGGGACCGTGGCGATCGCCAGGCCGGCCATCCCCGAGGGGATCGTGCGCTCTGCCCAGACGATGCCGCCGTTGCCGCCGAACATCATCAGCGCCGCCACCACTGCCGCGCCCCGCCAGTGGGCCGCGCGGGGACGGTCGCGGCGATCGCCGAAGCGGAGCGCCACAGGGAGCAGGAGGCCGCCCGCGATCAGGAAGCGGAGGCCGCCCCCGAGCAACGGCGGCATCGTCTCGTTGACGACCCGGATGGCGACGAACGTCGTGCTCCACGCCACGTAGACGAGGGAGAGCGCGGTCCAGATGGCGGCGGGGGAGCCGCTCCCTCGAGCGGTCGGTTGCTCGATCGGAGCGGACATGCGGACCACGATACGGGCCGCCCGCCGTCGGTGTCACTATCGTTCGGATGTTTGGCGGTTACGGGACGACGAGCGGACCGAACGCGTCTCGTGTCGCTTCCAGCGCTTCGCGACCGGGTGCGACGGACGGCTCCGATAGGCTTGGCGCGTCATGGCGGACGCGTACGAAACCGTGATCGGGCTCGAGTGCCACATCGAGCTGTCGACCGACTCGAAGATGTTCTGCGGGTGCCGCAACGCGTTCGGCGCCCCACCGAACACGAACGTCTGCCCGGTGTGCCTCGGCCTGCCGGGGTCGCTCCCGGTGCCCAACGAGAAGGCGATCGAGTCGATCGTGCGGATCGGGCTGGCGCTCGGATCGACGATCGCGCCGGACTCGTTGTTCCACCGGAAGAACTACTTCTATCCCGACATGCCGAAGGACTACCAGATCAGCCAGTACGACCTGCCGGTGTGCGTTGGTGGGCGGCTCGAGATCGAGGTCGGCGGCGAGCGGCGGACGATCGGCGTGACGCGCGTGCACATGGAGGAGGACACGGGCAAGACGACGCACGTGGGCGCCGGCGGGCGGATCGGGCAGGCCGAGTACGCCCTCGTCGATTACAACCGCGCCGGCGTGCCGCTCGTCGAGTGCGTCTCCGAGCCCGACATGCGCTCGGCGGAGGAGGCGCGCGCCTACTTCCTCGGGCTCCGCGCGACGCTCGAGGCGCTCGACGTCTCGGACGTGCGGATGGAGGAGGGCTCGCTCCGCTGCGACGCCAACATCTCCACCCGGCGCGCCGGGGAGACCGAGCTCGGCACCAAGGTCGAGATCAAGAACCTCAACTCGGTCCGCTCGCTCGAACGCGCGCTGCGCTACGAGGAGGAGCGGCAGCGGACCGCGCTCGAACGCGGCGAGCCGCTGGCCCAGGAGACCCGTCACTTCGACGAGGAGACCGGCGCGACGCACACGCTGCGTTCGAAGGAAGAGGCCTTCGATTATCGGTACTTCCCCGAGCCCGACCTGACGCCGCTCGAACCCGACCGCGCGTGGGTGAAGGTGCTGGAGGCCGAGCTGCCCGAGCTCCCGGCGGCGCGCCGCGACCGGTACGTGGCCGGGCTCGGTCTCAGACCCGAGCAGGCCCGGATCCTCGCGGGCTCGCCCCCGGCGGCGGGGTTCTTCGAGGCGACGATCGCGCTCGGGGCCGATCCGGCAACCGCCGCGAACTGGATCACCCAGGACCTCGCCGGACTCGTCAACGCGGCGGGGATCGAGCTCGCCGCCGCCAGGGTGACGCCGCGGCACGTGGCCGACCTCGTCGCGCTCGTCGCCGACCAGACGATCTCGGTGACCGGCGCCAAGCAGGCGCTCGAGGAGGCGTTCGAGACCGGCGACGCGGCCGGGGCGATCGTGGAGCGTCGCGGCCTGCGCCAGGTGGTCGACGCCTCGGCGCTCGAGGCCTGGGTCGACGAGGCGATCGCCGAGAACCCCGGTCCCGTCGAGCAGTTCCGCGGTGGCAAGGAGGGGGCGCTCAACGCCGTCCTCGGCCAGGTGATGAAGAAGTCCGGTGGCTCGGCCAACCCCAACGCCGCCCGCGAACTGCTCCTCCAGCGCCTGTCTGGATCCTGATCCGGCAGCCGGTGAGGGTCGACCGGAGGGCGCCGAAACGCTACCCGTGGTGGCAGCTCATCCTGCTCGGGCTCGTCGCGATGGTCGAGGCGCTGTTCCGGCCGCTGGGGCGCATGTGGCGCTCGCAGGACCCGCTCGACACCTACGGGCTCGCGCACTTCGGCAGCGTGGCGGGCGACGCGATGGTGGCGATCGCGCTCGCGGAGTCGGTGTTCTTCGAGATACCGCCGCCCAAGGCCGAGGTGAAGGTGGCGGTGTTCCTCGCGCTCACGATCGCGCCGCTCGCGGTGGCCGGCCCGTTCCTGGTGCCGCTGCTCGACCGCGCGGGGCCCCGGCGCGCGATCTCGTTCGGGGCGGCCGCCGCCCGGGCCGTGGTGTGCATCTACGCCGCGCCCCGGTTCGGCACCCTGCTCCTGTTCCCCTGCGCGTTCCTGCTCCTGGTGCTGTCGAAGGTGCACGCGATCACGAAGAACGGGCTCGCGGTCGCATACGCGGGGCCGAACGAGGGCCTCGTCCGCGCGAACGCTCGCCTCGGCCGGATCGCCACCGGCGGCGCGGTGCTCGCGGCAGGGCCGGCGTTCGGGCTCCTGAAGCTCGGCGGCGCCGAGGCCGTCCTGTACGGCGCCGCCCTCGTCTACGGGATCGCCGCGGCGCTCAACCTGCGCCTGCCCCACCCGAGCGTGCGCGGCGGGCAGGCGGAGGTCACCAAGCGCGGCTCGATCCCCCAGCTCACCGCGCCGGCGATCGGGGCGG
>CBRGMI010000153.1:0-4917 GCA_967797495.1 uncultured bacterium | reverse complement strand
GGTTGGCCCGGGCGTCGATCTCGAGCACGTAGGAGGGCTCGGGACCCGAGACCCCGAGGCCGCGCCGCTGGCCGATGGTGAAGGTCGCCGACCCAGCGTGGTGCGCGAGCACGCGCCCCTCGGTGTCGACGACCTCGCCTTCGTTCATCAGGTGCGGGGCCACCGAGGCCAGGTACGCCCTCGCCTCGCCGCTCGGCGCGAAGCACAGCTCCTGCGAGTCGGGCTTGTTCGCGACGGGGAGCCCGTAGCGTTCGGCGGCCGCGCGCGTCTCGGCCTTCGGCATCCCGCCGACCGGGAACCGCGATCTCGACAGCTCGCGCTGACCGAGCATGTGCAGCATGTACGACTGGTCCTTCTTGTGGTCGGCTCCGCGGAGCAGCCGGAGGCGGCCGCCGCTCCGATCCGTCCGCACGTAGTGACCCGTCGCCACCGCGTCGATCCCGAGCTCGTCGGCCCGGCGCAGGAACGCGCCGAACTTGATCTCGCCGTTGCAGCGCGCGCACGGGTTCGGCGTGCGGCCGGCCTCGTGCTCGGCAACGAAGTCCCCGATCACGGTCCGCTCGAACTCGTCCGAGAGATCGCAGATCTCGAACGGGAACCCGGCGATCCGCGCGACCTCCGCGGCATCGCTGCGAGCCGTGGGGCCGCAGCAGCCGTGCTCCACCCCGTCCAGGTGGACCAGCCGCATGTGCGAGCCGACCACCTCGTGGCCCTGCTCGAGCAGCAGGCAGGCGGCGACGGACGAGTCCACGCCACCGGACATCGCGACGAGCACGGTCCCCTTCGACATGGTCAAGATGCTACGAGGTGCATGCGCCCGCGTCGCCGCGGGTATCCTCGGCCCAGCCAGCGGCCCAACGAGGAGTCGAGGATCCCGTGCACGTCGTCGTGCTCGTCAAGTACGTCCCCGAACCGCAGGGCACGCCCACGCTCGGGGAAGACCTCCTGCTCGTCCGCGAGGGCGTCGACGGCGCCCTGGACCCGGGCGACGAGTTCGCGGTCGAGGCCGCTCTGGGGCTCGTCGAGACGCACGGCGGCGAGGTGACGCTGGTCTCGATGGGGCCCGAGGTCGCCACGGGCGCGCTCCGCAGGGGGTTCTCGATGGGCGCGGGTGGCGGGGTGCTCGTGACCGATCCCGCGCTCCGCGGGGCCGACGCGCTCGCCACGGCGAGGGTCCTCGCGGCCGCCGTGGTGCGTGCACCGTTCGACCTGGTCCTTGCCGGCGTCGAATCGACCGACGGCTCCACCGGCACGCTCCCGATGACCGTGGCCGAGCTCCTGGGCGTGCCGAGCGCGACGTTCGCGCGCAAGGTCGATATCGAGGACGGGGCGCTCCGCGTGGAGCGGCAAACGGAGCTCGGGTACGACGTCGTGACGAGCCCACTGCCCGCGCTCGTGACGGTGACCGGGAGCGCCGCCGAACCGCGCTACCCGACCCTCAAGGGCATCATGGCCGCGAAATCCAAGCCGCTGGAGCAGCTCTCGCTCGCCGACCTCGGCCTGTCCGACGCGGACGTGGCCGCCTCGCAGCGTGTGACCTCGGTCTCCGAGGCGCCGGAGAAGTCGGCCGGGGTCGTGATCCAGGCCGACGACGACGCCGCCTCGAAGGTCGCCGAGCTGCTCGCCGAGGCGAAGGCCATCTGACGTGACGACGGTCTGGGTCTACGCCGAGATCACGCCCGAGGGCCCGAGCCCGTCCACGCTCGAGCTGCTGACCAAGGCGCGGACGATCGGCGACGAGGTCGCCGCGGTCGCGCTCGGTCCGGGTGCGAGGGCCGCGGCGATCACGCTCGGCGAGTACGGCGCCGCACGGGTCTATGCGAGCGACGAGCAGGTCTACGCGGACACGCTCGGGAGGCCCGCGGCGCACACGCTCCACGCGCTGATCCGGGAGCACACGCCCGATCTCGTCCTGTTCTCGACGAGCTACGACGCGCGCGACGTCGCGGGCCGGCTCCAGGCCAGGCTCGGGTCGACGCTGATGAGCAACGTGACCGACGTGATGGGCGCCGGGTCGGCGCAGACGCAGATCTTCGGCGGGAGCCGCGTCGTTGACGTCACGCTCGAAGGGCCCGCGCCACGACTGGTGCTGGTGCGACCGAAGTCCTTCGCCCCCGAGCCGAACGACGGCGGCGCCGAGGTCGTGCCGGTCGACACGCCGATCCCAGACGAGCTCACCACCGTTCGACGCATCGAGCGGCACGAAGAGACCGCCGCCGGTCCCCGGCTGGAGGACGCGAAGGTCGTCATCGCCGGCGGCCGAGGGCTGCAGGACCCGTCGAACTTCAAGCTGCTCGACGACCTCGCCGCCGCGATCGGCGACGCGGCCGTCGGGGCGAGCCGGGCCGTGGTCGACGCCGGATGGGTGCCCTACTCGTACCAGGTCGGCCAGACCGGCAAGACCGTCAAGCCCGAGGTGTACATCGCCGTCGGCATCAGCGGAGCGACGCAGCACGTCGTGGGGATGAAGGGCGCCAAGCGGATCATCGCGATCAACAAGGACGGGGACGCGCCGATCTTCCGGCTCGCCGACCTCGGCGTCGTCGGCGACGCGCTCGCGGTCGTCCCGAAGGTGATCGAGGAGATCCGAGCTCGCCGGGGCTGACGGGGGCCTGACGTGATCGAGGCGCGCTTCGACGACCTGGTGGCCGGCGCCGAGCGTGGGTTCCGGCTCGCCGAGCCGGTCGGCGTTATCGAGGCCCGCCGGCCCGGCGAGGTCGCCGGCGCGATCGAAGCGGCGGGGTCGGCGGCCGCGAGGGGGCTGTGGGCCGCGGGGTTCGTCGCCTACGAGGCGGCGCCCGGCCTCGATCCCGAGCTCTCGGTGCACGTCCGGGCGCCCGACGATCCGTTCGCAGAGCTCCCGCTCGCCTGGTTCGCCCTGTTCGAACGCAAGGAGGACCTGCCGCCGCTCGAACCGGGACGGCTCGACCCGCCGAGGTCGGCGGGTTCGCCCTGGCGCCCGAGCGTCGATCGCGCGACCTACGATGCGGCCGTCGAACGCATCCGCGAGCTGATCGCGGCCGGACACACCTACCAGGTGAACCATACGATCCGGCTCCGGGCCATGATCCAGGGGGACGAGCGGGGGTTCTACCGGGACCTCTGCCTCGCGCAGCGGGGCGGGTACGCCGCGTTCCTGGACCTCGGGCGCTTCCGCGTGCTCTCGGCGTCGCCGGAGCTGTTCTTCCGGATCGACGGCGAGCGGATCACGACGAGACCGATGAAGGGGACCGCGCCCCGGGGTCGCTGGCCGGCCGAGGACGAGGAGATCGCGGGGCGCCTGGTCGCGTCGTCGAAGGAGCGCGCCGAGAACGCGATGATCGTCGACCTGCTCCGCAACGATCTGGGCCGCATCTGCCGAACGGGCTCGGTCGAGGTCGAGCGGATGGTGGAGGCCGAGCGCTTCGAGACCGTGTGGCAGCTGACCTCCACGATCGAAGGCGACCTGCGGCCCGAGATCACGCTGCTCGACACGTTCCGGGCCCTGTTCCCGAGCGGATCGGTGACCGGCGCGCCGAAGATCCGCACGACCAGGATCATCGCCGACCTCGAGGACTCGGCCCGAGGGCCGTACTGCGGCGCGATCGGATACCTGTCGCCGCCCGGATCGGGCGAGCCGCGCGCGAACTTCAACGTCGCGATCCGAACCGTCGTCCTCGACACCCAGACCAGGACGGCCGAGTTCGGCGTCGGTGGCGGCATCACCCACGACTCGTCGGCCTCGGGCGAATACGAGGAGATCGTCGCGAAGGCGCGTGTCTTGACCGACGTACGACCGGCGTTCGAGCTGTTCGAGAGCCTCGCGCACGCACCCGCCGACGGGTTCCGGCACCTGAACGAGCACCTCGAGCGGCTCACCGTCTCCGCCCGGTACTTCGGCTTCCGGTTCGAGCCCGAGGCGGCGGCCGCGGCGCTCAAGCAGGCCGTCGACGAGGTCACCGAGCCGAGCGTCGTCCGGCTGACGCTCGCGCGCGACGGCGCGTTGTCGACCGACGTTCGGGACCTGCCGCCCGCGGAGGACCAGGTCCGTGTAGCGCTCGACGACGAACCCGTCGATCCGTCGGATCCGTGGCTCTTCCACAAGACGACCCGCCGCGCGCCCTACGAGCGGCGCCGAGACCGGCGACCCGACCTGGACGACGTCGTGCTCGTCAACGATCGCGGCGAGGTGACCGAGTCGACGGTCGCGAACCTCGCGGTCCGCCTTGAGGGAATCTGGGTGACGCCGCCGATCGATGCGGGGCTCCTGCCGGGCACCTACCGGACCGTGTTGCTCCGGGAGGGTCGGCTGATGGAGCGATCCGTCACGGTGGACGAGCTCCGCGGCGCCGGGGAGCTCGCCCTCGTGAGCTCGGTCCGCGGGTGGCGACCCGCGGTGCTCGTGCCGTGAGCGAGGACGTCCACACGGTCCACCTGGGCGCCTTCACGCACGAGCACGCCGAGGCCATCGCCGGCGAGCTCGAGAAGGTCGGGATCGTGTGGTGGTACAAGAACCCGGGGTTCTTCAGCCAGATCTGGGAGCGGAGCGTCCGGCTGTTCGTCGACCGGAGCCGCCTGGAGGAGGCACAGGCGATCGCGGATCGGGTGCTTGCCGCGGGTCGGCCCGAGGGCGACGGCTCCTCGTTGGGCCAGACGTAGTTGACAGGCCGGAAGCCCCCCACGAACGCGGGGGGCTTCCCTGGGGAAGGCGCGTACGGGGGGCTTACGCGGCCTCCATCTCCTTGCGGCTTCTGCGCTTGCCGCGAGAGATGTACGTGTGGACGGGCTCGTGCTGCCAGCACAGATCCCATCGGTTGTAGATGGACAGTTTCGTGCTGCACCCTTCGGCGGCGCAGACCCGACCTCCGGGGTAGGTGCGATTAGCCCGAGGGAGCTCGCGGATGCGGGCTCCGCGGTATGCCGAGTCGGACATCGATC
>CBRGMI010000152.1:0-4934 GCA_967797495.1 uncultured bacterium | reverse complement strand
CGTTCAAGCTCTCGCTCGGTGTGGCGGACGGCCGGTACTTCGCCGTCAACTGCGGGGCGGGCGTGGACGCCGCCGCGATGCGCCGCCTGGATCAACGGTTCCCCAAGACCAAGTCGAAGTTCGACCGGGCCGCGTTCCGCGCGGTGGCGCGAGAGCTGTTGGTGAGCTACGCGGGCCGTTCCGCGGACCTGGAGGTGCGGATCGACGACGGGCCGCCGCTCCCGTCCTTGTCGGCGATGGTGGGACGGACCGATCCGTACACGTACTACCGGGATCGAGGGATCCGGATGACGCCGGAGGCATCGCTCGACTCCGGTCTGGACGTGCTCTCGGTGCGCAAGCTGGCCCGCCGAAGCGTCCCGAGGATCGCGTGGCAGGTGTTCGGCTCGGCGCGCCACGTCCACGGGCGGGACATCGACTACGTGCATGACGCGCGCCACGTGCTGGTCACGTCGGAGACGCCGTTCCCGGTCCAGGTCGACGGGGACTCGCTCGGCGACCACCGGCGCCTGGAGGTCGACCTGGCTCCCGAGGCGCTCTGGGTCGTGGCCTAGGCCTTCGCGGCCGACCTCGCCCCGTCCGCGCTCACGCCCTCCTCGGACCCTCCGCCGCGCACCTGGATCCCGCACTCCCACTTCGACAGGCCGGCCCACCTACCCTCGCGTTCATGTTCGCCCGGGAGCGAGAGCCGGGTGCACGGCGCGCAACCGATCGACGCGTACCCGAGGTCGTACAGCGGGTTGTGGGGGAGCTCGTGCTCCCTCAGGTAGGACCAGGTGTCCCGGCGCGTCCACGTGGCGACCGGGTTCACCTTGACGATCCAGCTGCCCGGTTCGAGCTCGTACCGATCGACGATCGGGGCCGCGGCCCGGGTCGGGGAAGAGTCGCGTCGGAAAGCGGTGATCCACGCCTCGCGGCCGCGAAGTGCCTCGAGCATCGGCCGCACCTTGTTGATGTCGCAGCACCGCTCGGGATGGCGCTCGTACAGCCGGGGACCGAAGGCCTCGCGCTGCGTCGTGGGGGTGTATGCACCGGTGAGCTCGACCACGTTCAGGTCCAGGAGCTCGGTCAACCGCCGTTTGAACGCGAGCGTCTCCTCGAAGTGGAACCCGGTCTCGAGGAACAGCACGGGCACGTCCGGCCGGATCTGCGTCGCCATGTGCATGACGCAGGTACCCTCGGCCTGGAACGCCGAGGCGAGTGCGATCTCGCGCAACCCCGACTCCTCGAGCGCCCATCGCACGATCTCGCGCGGGTGCGCCGGTTCGAGGCGGGCGTTCAGCGCACGGAGCGCTTCGTCGGAGAGCAGGGTCTCGGGCATGAGGGGCCTCGGTGTGGGTCCACGGAGTATAGGTCCGGGGTCGGGGTCCTTCGGTCCGCGGCTATCCTGTGGGCCGTTCACCGCGACGAAAGGCTGATGCGCCATGCCCGACGACACGACGATCGCCCCGCACGGTGGCGACCTCGTCGACCTGCTCGTCCCCGAGGGTCGGCGGGAGGCCACCCGAGCCGAGGCGGAGCACCTCCCCAAGCTGGTGGTCAACGCCCGCGAGCTCTCGGACCTGGAGATGCTCGCCGTCGGGGCCCTCTCGCCGCTGAGGGGGTTCGTCGGCGAGGCCGACTACCTATCCGTCCTGGAGACGATGCACCTGTCGAGCGGCCCGGCCTGGGCGATCCCGGTCACGTTGTCCCTGACCGACGAGGACGTGAAGCGGATCGGCGCTGGGAGCTCGGTCGCCCTGCTGCCGTGGGAGGAGGGCGCTCCGATCGCCATCGTCGACGTCGCCGAGGTCTTCAAGCGCGACCGCCAGAAGGAGGCGCTCGCCGTCTACGCGACCGAGGACCTCGAGCACCCGGGCGTGCAGGCGCTCCACGACGCCGGCGACTTCTGCCTCGCCGGGTCGGTTCGCGCGCTCGCGCTGCCCGAGCACGACGACTTCCTGCCGTACCGGCTCACGCCCGCGCAGACGCGGGCCTCCTTCGCCGAGCGGGGCTGGAGGACCGTGGTGGGCTTCCAGACCCGGAACCCGATCCACCGTGCGCACGAGTACCTGCAGAAGTGCGCGCTCGAGATCGTCGATGGGCTCCTCGTGCACCCCCTGGTGGGGGCGACGAAGGGCGACGACGTTCCGGCCGACGTGCGGATGCGGTGCTACGAGGCGCTCTTCGAGGGCTACTACCCGAAGGATCGCGCGATGGTGTCGGTGTTCCCCGCCGCGATGCGGTACGCGGGTCCCCGCGAGGCGATCTGGCACGCGATCTGCCGTAAGAACTACGGCTGCACGCATTTCATCGTCGGCCGAGACCACGCGGGCGTCGGCTCGTACTACGGGACCTACGACGCCCAGCGGATCTTCGATGAGTTCGAGCCAGGTGAGCTGGGCATCACGCCGTTGATGTTCGAGCACTCGTTCTGGTGCAACGCGTGCGAGGGGATGGCGTCGCCCAAGACGTGCCCGCACGGAGAGGGGTCGCGGGTGTCGCTGTCGGGCACCAAGGTTCGCGAGATGCTCCGCGCAGGCGAACGCCCCCCGGCCGAGTTCAGCCGCCCCGAGGTGGCCGACATCCTGATCGAGGCGATGCGCGAGGGGTAGGGGGCTCCCGTTTGCCCCCTCACCAGCGCCTTTGATAGCGTCGAGCACGTCCGGGCGGCGGCCGAGACCGTCGGGGAGGGTGCCACGACCGCTCGCAGGACCTCGCTCCGAACCTTCCTCGCGGTGACCCTGGTTGCGGCGACGCTCGGGGTCATCCCGGCCTTCGCCGGCACGAAGGAACGGCTCGACGCGGCCAAGGCCGAGCTCGCGAAGGTCCAGGCCGAGCTCGATCGGGCGACGGCCAGATGGAACGAGGCCGAATCCCGGCTGGACACCACCCGTGCGGAGATCGCCGACACGCGGGCCCGCATCGGTCGGCTCGAGGACCGCGTCCGAGCGATCGAGACCCGTCTCAACCGTCGGGCGGTGATCGCGTTCACCAACGGCCCGGCGAGCACGATCGATCTCCTGCTCTCCTCGGGTTCGTTCACGGATTTCACCGATCGGCTCGAGTTCCTCGGGTCGATGGCGCAGGAGGACGGCGATCTGATCCTCGAGCAGGAGGTGACCCGGGAGGAGCTCGGGCGCGAGCGAGACAACCTGCTCGACCTGGAGGAGCGTCAGGCCGATGTCGCCGATGAGCTGGGAGCGATCCGCGCGACGATCGATGCTCAGTTGGAGCGCGTCTCCGACACCGTGGCCGAGCTGACCGAGAAGTATCGCGAGGAGATCGCGGCCTCCAAGGAGCTCGCGATCCTGGGCCAGACGCCCAACCCCGACGGCTCGCTGCAGGTGTGCCCGGTCGCCGGGCCGAACTCCTTCGTCGACTCGTTCGGCTGGCCGAGGGACGGCCACACGCACCAGGGGATCGACTTGATCTCGCCGTACGGGACGCCGGTGGTCGCCGCCCACCCGGGGAACGTGACCTACTCCTCGAGCTCCTCGGGCGGGCTCCAGGCGTACGTGTACGGCTCCGGTGGCTACTCGTTCTACGCGCACCTGTCCGGCTACAGCGGCGCGAGCGGCAGCGTCGGGGCCGGCACCGTGATCGGCTACGTCGGAAGCACGGGCAACGCCGGCTCGACGAACCACCTGCATTTCGAGTGGCACCCGGGCGGCGGCGCGGCCGTGAATCCGTACCTGATGCTGCTCGCGGTCTGTTGAGCACGGCCGGACCTCTGCATCCGCCACCGGTACCGACGGGCGCGGCGCGCTACGATGCCTCCCCATGAGCGAGCAGATCGGGCACCGACGGATCGACCGGATCCGCACCCCCGAGTTCGTCGAGGGCCTTGCCGGGCTCTCGCTGGAGGACCTTCGGGCCCGCCGCGACGAGTGCTACGCCGAGCGCGAATATCTATCGCTCCTTCGCCGGCTCGTCCAGGGGCGCGCCGAGATCCTGAGGGCGGAGGTCGAGCGTCGCGGGAGCGGCGGCGATGTAGGCAGCCTCGTCGATCAGCTCTCGACGATCCTGTCCTCTGAGGGCCAGGGACCGTCCCGGGGTGAGGCCGTCAAGGTCGGTCTGCCCGAGGAGGAGATGCTCCTGGCTCGCCGGCGGGTCGAGCGGTTGGTCGCCGACGCCGAGATCTCCGACCCGGGCGCGCTCGACGACGATCGCCTGGCCGCCGCCGTGGAGCTGCTGGTCGCCGAGGAACACGAGGTGTCCCAGGCCCGCAACGACGTGCTTCAGGTGATGGACGCCCTGCAGGAAGAGCTCAAGCGCCGGTACCGGGATGACCCCTCGCTCGTGCTCTCCTGACCCGCCCACCCGTCCTGACCCACCCACCCGTCCTGACCACCCCACCCGCCCTGACCGCCCACCGTCCTGACCGCCCACCGTCCTGACAACCCACCCGCCCTGACCTAAGGGCTGTCGGCCGGGTGGGCGCCTGTGGGTCCCCTTGCGTCCGACAGGCCATCCGGCCGGGGGGGAGCGTGGTGGACCAGGCGAATTGGCCCGCGAGGCCTATGGACCCACTTGGGCCGAACCGGCAGGCTCTTCCCCGACTCGCGCACCACCCTGCGCTACCGTGCGACCCCAACCGATGAGCGAACGAGACCTTCCCGGGCACGGTTCCGGGGTCCCGCCGGACCCCGAGCTGCCGACCGTCCAGGAGCAGCTCATCGTCTTCGCCCGGGAGTTGGGGGAGCTCTATCGCCTCGAACGCTCCCGCAACGCCGAGCTCGAGACGGTCCTGGAGAGCCTGCGGGACACCTACCTCGCCACGATGAAGAGCCTCGCGATCGTCATCGAAGCAAAGGACCAGACCACCCGCGGCCACCTTGATCGAACCCAGGTGTTCGGGCTGGCGCTCGCCCGGCGGGTCGACCCCGAGCTGGCGCGCTCGCCGACCCTCGGGTACGGGTTCTTCCTCCACGACATCGGCAAGGTCGGGATCC
>CBRGMI010000151.1:0-4987 GCA_967797495.1 uncultured bacterium | reverse complement strand
GGCGGACGGGAATCGAACCCGCCTGGGAGCTCTCGCCCCCACACCGGTTTTGAAGACCGGGGGGCCCACCAGGTGCCCTGACGCCTCCGCGAGCGAGGATAGCGGTGAGGCTCCGAAGGGAACCTCGCTCGGCCACTGACGCTTCGTCGCGCGTTGGATCAGCCTCTCACGACCCTCCTGGGCGGGGCGCCGGCCACCGATACCATGAAGGTATGGAGGCGGCGTTCTTCGACCTCGACAAGACGATCATCTCGCGCTCGTCCTCGCTCGCCCTGTCCCGGCCGATGTACCGCGCGGGGATGGTCACACGCGGGCAGCTCGTGCGCGGCGCGTATGCGCAGCTCGTCTACGCCCTGGTCGGTGCGGACGAGAAGAAGATGGGCAGGCTCAAGGAGGGGATGCTTCAGCTCACGCGTGGCTGGGACCGCCACGAGGTCGAGCGCCTCGTCGAGGAGGTCCTGATCGACGTGATCGACCCGTTCGTGTACCAGGAGGCCCTCGACCTCATGGAGCTGCACCGCTCCGAGGGGCGGGCCATCTACATCGTGAGCTCCTCGCCGGAGGAGGTGGTCCGTCCGCTCGCGGGGCACTTCGGGGTGGCCGGCGTGCTCGCGACGCGCGCCCGGATCGAGGACGGGCGCTACACCGGCGAGCTCGAGTTCTATTGCTACGGCGACGCGAAGGCGGACGCGGTCCGATCGCTCGCCGAGGACCATGGGATCGATCTGGAATCCTCGTACGCCTACAGCGACTCCTCGACCGACCTCCCGATGCTGCGGACCGTCGGTCACCCCGTCGCCGTGAACCCGGACAGGGAGCTCCGCAAGGAGGCCGAGACCCAGGGCTGGGACATCCGGAACTTCCGGCGCCCGGTCCGGCTCCGAACCCGGATCGTCCAGACGGCCGCGCACCCCAGGACGCGCGTCGCCGCCGGCTTGGTCGCCGCAAGCGCCGCCGCCGCGATCGTCCTGTGGCTCGTCGTTCGTTCGCGGATGTCCGGTCGTCGCTCAACCGTCGCGTAGCGCCGAACGCGTTCGCGCGGCGCGGAGGCCAGGGGTACCATGGCCGCGTCGCCTTCGGGCGACCGCGAAGGGAGCAGAAACCCACGCGCGTTTGCCGCGGGAGGCATGCTCGGGCCCTGTGGTTCCGGCCGCCGGACACCGAGCAAAGTGCAGACAGCGCATGATCGCTGCTCCCTTCGCGCATGTGCGGCCCCTGCGGGGCTAGGCGTCCGCGGGTTCGCGTCGGTACTCGAAGTGCATCCCGTCGGGAACGATGAACGTCCCACCCCACACGAACCCCCACCGCGCGAACACGTCCACGAGTCGAGGGTCCTGGTGCGGGAGCCGCCCGAACAGGTTCCCCTGCTGCACGTTGAGATCGACCGCGATGCCCCAGGAGTGGTGCGACAGTCCGGCGCTCGGGACCCGGTTGATGTGTCGAGGCGAGTAGCAGCCGGAGTACGAGTGGATCGCGTCCTGGAGTCCCCGGTCGATCAGCTCGTGGACGACGCCGCGCAGCTGGGGGAACAGGGAGACGTTGCAGGTGACCTCCCCGAGCAGCGGGACGTGCTGGGTGTCGATGTTCTGCTTCACCCACGCCGGGTCGAGTTCGAGGAAGCCGGGGTTGCCGGGTTCGGGTCTTGCCTGGAACTCGCCGAACAGCAGCTTGATCCGCACCGGCGGTAGCACCGCGTCGCCCTGCCGGAAGTACGGCGTGTCGCCGGGGGCGCGGACCCTCGAGGGAGGGTCGGCCGGCAGGATCGTGTCCAGGAGCCGTTCGACCGCGGGGGCGGTCGCTGCGTGGTCGGGCACGACCAGCGCGTAGCGGTCCTGCCTGACGCCGATCGACCTGCCCACCTCGCGGGAGACCATCAGCTCGTTCGCGCCGACCAGCTCGTCCGGCAGGATCGCCGCCACCTCGATCCGGACGTCGCCGAACCTCAGCACGGCCCCCGGCCCCAGACCGCGGACCCGGGCGCTGCTCTCGCCCAGGATGCCCTGGCCCTCGGCGAGGGCCAGCGCATCCGACCTGTCGGCGGGCGGCAGGAACGGCGCGAACTCCTCGGGATCGACCGCCGCGACCTCGAGCGGGATCGCGAAGCCGGGACGCGGGTCGTCCACGACCTCGCCCTGCTCCGACCACGACCGGTCCAGCCACGTGTTGTCGCTCGCGATCACGACCGAGCGCTGGATCCCGTCGAGACGGCGGACCGCCGCTCGGAACCCTTTGGGCATGCCGCCGGACGTCCAAACCAGGAAGGCCTGGGGTAGCTCGGGTTCGGTCCGAGGGACCGTCGGTTGGGCCACCGAACCCGGGTCGGGCAGGTTCGCCCACCCCTGGATCGCGAGCGTGAGCGTGGCGCCGAGGGTGAAGCCCGCCACGACGCCCGCCGCGACCCCCGCGGCCCGGCGGCGGCTCATCCGTACGTCCCGTCTCCGCCGATCGAGGTCGCGATCGCGAGGAGCTCCTCGAGCGCGAGCCCGGGAGCGTCGAGCGAGCGGTACAGGCCACCTTCGATCCATTCCAGCTGCGACCGGTCGGGGGTGAACCGGCCCCGCACACCGCCGACCTCCACCGTCGACTGCGCCGCCGACGTCGCCGGCGGCAGGGCGCTCGCGGCCTCGAGGTGCAGGCGGATCGTGCCGATGCCGGCGTCCGCGTCCTCGTCGCGCAGGTACAGGGTCACGCCGGCGCCGAACCCGTCGTCGACGAGCTCCACGCTCGCGAGCCCGAACCCTGCGGGCAGCGCCGTCGGGAGCTCGATCGGGAACGGGACGGACGCTCTGGCTGTCTCGAGCGAGACGCGTTCAGCGGTCGCGGCGCCCACCCGGCGATGCGTCCACGCGTCGGGCATCGGGAGGCCCTGAACCGGCAGCGCGGCGGCGGCCGCCAGCAGCTCCGAACGCGGCAGGTTGGACTCGAGGTACAGATCGGTCCCGGCCGCGTGGATCGAGACCCGGCGGCCGTGGTCCCGCGACGCCGGCTCGTAGTACGCGACCCCGCCGCCGTTGAGCGAGATCTCCTCCGCCTGCACGCCGACGGGTCCGAACGGCGCGTCGCCGTTCCACGAGCGTGTCTCGCCGAGGTTGAGGTACGCGAGGCCGTCCGCGTAGGAGACGAGCGTCCCGCCGGCGTCGTCTCGTGGGAGCACCACCCGGTACCGGTCGAGCCCGCCGACCATGCTCGGCGCGACGGGCTCGAACCCGATCGCGCGTTGCACGTCGCCAAGCTCCACGACTCGAGCGCCCTGATCCTGCGAGGAGTTCGTCGGGGGGATGTCGAACGCGCCGGCGTCGGGCGTGTCGAGGCTCACGCGGAGCGCCCGCACCGAGAAGACCGAGCGCAGCGAGGGCTCGTCGGGCAGGCCGAATCGGAGCGCCCAGGCGTCGCGCTCGGCGCCGGTCGCCGGGTAGACATCCCAACGCAACGGGAACCAGTTGCGCTCGTCGAGCCAGATCCGGACGCGATCGTTCGGGAAGAACGGCCGCCAATCGCCGCCGATCGCGAGGAACGGGAACAGCGGCTCGGCGCGCTCGAACGGGACCTCGACCCGCACGGCCGGCCGGCCGAGCACCGTCCCTCGACCGAGCACCGTCAGGCGGTCGGCGTCGGCCAGGGTCGAGATCGGGAGCACCAGGTCGGTGGGGATCGGTGCGGCCGTCGAGAACGGCAGGCGGTTGCGCACGACGGACTCGCGCTGCGGACAGGTCGCCGTCGGGCACGGCGCCGGCCCGGCCGCGTACCACGTCGAGCCGTCCACCACGAGCCTCAGGTTGGTGGGCGTGGCCGCCATCGGGTAGACCGTGCGGTCGACGACGTCCAGGCGGAAGCGCTCGGGCGATTCGAACGACACGCGCATGGTCAGGTGGCGTTCGGGCACCTCGGGGGACAGGTTCCGCTCGTCGATCGCGAACGTCGCCCGGTACGCGTCGAGCCGCACCGCGGCGGCCGAGATGCCCTCGGTGACCTCGGTGGCGGCGAGCGCCGACCCGGTCTCGGGCCGTTGCCAGGGTCCGCCGACGACAAGGCTGCCGATCAGCGCCCCCACGACAAGCGCCGCGGCGACGGGGGCGAGCCGCGGGAGGATCGAACGGCGGGGGGATCCGGCCGGCCGGACCACCCGCAACCGCGAGACAGGGCGCTCGCCCTCGGCGCCGACGGCGGTCATGACCTGGTCGACCAGGTCGGGGACTGCGGGGGCGACCTCGAACCGCGCGGCTTCGCGCAACCGATACGCGCCGCGCTCGAACGCGCGGCACTCGGCGCACGTCTCCAGGTGCTGCTCGAGCGACGCGCTCGCCCGTGTCGACAGCCGCTCGCCGTCGATGCGTGCGGACAGGAGACGCTCGGCCTGCTCGTGGTTCACCGTGCCTCCTCCTCGACCGCGAGCGCGTCCATCATCGCTCTGCGCGCCCGGTGCATCCGGCTCTTGATCGTCCCGACGCGGACGCCGAGCACGTCGGCCGCCTCCTGGTACGACAGGCCGAACACCTCGACGAGCATGAACGGCTCGCGATGCTCGGCCGAGACCGCGTCGAGCGCGGCGTGCAGCTCGACGCGCGCCTGCGGGTCGGTGCTCGTCCCGGCGATCGGGGTGACGCGTTCGACGTAGACGTTGCGCGCCTTGATCTGATCCATCGCGCAGTTGCGCGCGATCCTGAAGAGCCAGCTCGTGAACTTGGAGTCGCCACGGAACCCGCGGAGGAACCGGAAGGCGCGCAGGAACGCCTCCTGGGTGACGTCGTCGGCCAGCGATCGGTCGCGCGTGAAGTGGTACGCGAAGCGCCAGACGTCCGCCTGGTACTGGCGCACGAGGTCCTCGAACGCGCCGAGGTCGCCCTCGCGAGCCCGCGTGAGCGTGCGTGGGTCCGGATCGTTCACCCTTTCCCTTCCCGTTCGCCTGTCCCCGTGGCCGGCCACCCAGCGTAGCCCCGCACCGGCACGCAGGCAGGGTTCGGGCGCGAGCGTGCGCCGGGGCGCCTCC
>CBRGMI010000150.1:0-5030 GCA_967797495.1 uncultured bacterium | reverse complement strand
TTCCGCGACTGGCGGGCCTCCGCCTAGCTCGCCGGCCCCGCCTCTCCCTCCGGTCCCGCTTCTCCCTCCGGTCCGCCGAGATCGGCGAGCCGCGTGTCCGCCTGCTGCACGAGGGCGTCGTTCCCGATCTCGGTCGCGGCCTCGCGGGCGCGCACGAGCAGGTCCCGGGCCTGCTGCCGGCGAAGGCCCGCGTTGTCCTCGTGCGCGTACTTCAGCTTCTCGTCCGCCTTGATGATGAGCTCGAAGATCTCCTGGGGCTCCATCGACGCGCTCCTCGCTCGCTCCTGCCCGGCGCCTCACATCATGTGCATCGGCTTGGCGTCGAGCGCCTCGAGGTACATCCGGATGCCGATCGCGGCCGCGGCGCCCTCGCCGACCGCCGACGCCAGCTGCTTGGTCGAGCCCGAACGCACGTCGCCCGCGGCGAACACCCCGGGCATGCTCGTCTGCAGACCCATGTCCGTGACGATCAGACCTTGGTCGTCCAGATCCACCGAGCCCTTGACGAACCCGGTGTTCGGGTCGAGCCCGATGAACACGAACGCGCCGGCGGGGTGCAGCTCCTCGGTGTCCCCGGTGTCGCGGTTCCTGAGGGCGACCGCGCCCAGCTTGCCGCTCCCGTCGTCCTTGGGCCGGAACTCGACGACCTCGCGGTTGAGCAAGACCTCCATCGTGGGCGTCATCATCACCTTGTCCTGGAGCAGCTTGCTGGCGGTCAGCCGGTCGCTCCGCTGCACGATCGTCACCGTGTCCACGAACTGCGTGAGGAACAACCCCTCCTCCAGACCGCTGTTGCCGCCGCCGAGGACGACGAGCTGGTTCGCGCCCTTGTAGAACGGGCCGTCGCACGTCGCGCAGAAGTGGATCCCGGCGCCGATTAGGTCGTCCTCACCCGGGGCCCCGGTCATCCGGTACGTCGAGCCGGTCGCGATGAGCGCCGCGCGTGCGTGGTAATGGTCGCCGGTCGCGGTCTCGACGTCGATCTCCTCGCCGTCGCTCGAGATCGATCGCACGGACACGGCCTGCAGCATCTCCACGGCGTAGCGCTGCGCCTGCAGGACGATCCGGTCGGCGAGCTCCGCGCCGCCGATACCCTCGGGGAACCCGGGGTAGTTGTCGAGGCGTTCGGTCACGCCCGCCTGGCCGCCGAGGCCCTTGCTGTCGATCACCAGCGTCTGCAGGTTCTCGCGGGCCGCGTAGATCGAGGTCGTGAGCCCGGCCGGCCCGCCGCCCACGATGATCAGGTCGTAGATATGCATCATCGCCATGCGCTCGAGGCCGATCTTCTCGGCCAGCTCCTCGTTGGAGGGTTCGGAGAGGTGGGAGCCGTCCGGGAAGATGATCGTCGGGATGACGTTGTTGCCGTCGTTGCGCTCCTGCACGGTTCGGACCCCGTCCGGGTCGACCTCGATGTCGTGCCACTCGAACGAGATCCGCTGGTCGCCGAGGAAGCGCTTGGCCCTTCGGCAGTCCGGGCACCAGCTCGCCCCGTAGACCCTGATGACGTCGTCCATCACACTCCCCTCTCCGAACCAGCCGATCCGCAGCTAGTACCGGACCCGGCGGCGAGCGTTACACACCCGGTCCCCGCAGGTCGAGGGTCCCCCCGAGCGCCGGCGACCGAGGGTGGGGCAGACTACGCCCGTGCCGAACGACGTCCTGCTCGCCCCGTCGATCCTCGCGGCCGACTACGCCGTGCTCGCGGAAGAGGTCGAGCGGGTCCGCGGGGAGTCGGACTGGCTCCACGTCGACCTGATGGACGGGCATTTCGTGCCCAACCTGTCGATCGGGCCGCCGGTGGTCGCGTCGATCCGCCGGCATACCGACCTGTTCCTGGACTGCCACCTGATGGTCACCGACCCGGGGTTCTGGCTCGAACGGCTCGCGGAGGCGGGGGCCGATCTGTGCAGCGTGCACGTGGAGCTCGGCGACCCGACGCCGCTGCTGACGAGGATCCGCGAGCTCGAGATGCAGGCGGGGATCGTGGTCGACGGGCCGACGGCGTTCGAGGCGGTCGAGCCGTTCCTGGACGAGCGGATCGACCTGCTGCTCGTGATGACGATCACGGCGGGGTTCGGGGGCCAGCCGTTCGTCCCCGAGCACCTGTCGAAGGTGGAGCGCGCCGCCGAGATCCGCCGATCGCGGGACCTTCCGTTCCGGATCCAGGTCGACGGTGGCATCGGGCCCGAGACCGCGGCCAGGGCCGTCGCGGCCGGGGCCGACGTCCTCGTCGCCGGCAGCGCGATCTTCCACGCACCCGATCCGCGAGCGGCGGCACGGGCGATCCGCGCGGCCGCCGCTCGGTAGCATCCGGTCGTGCCGGGCGAGCCGCCCTCGACCCCCCGGTCCGAGAGCGACTACCGTGAGCGCTCCCCCCTTCTGCGACGGGTCTCGAAAGGAGACGACGTGACCGAACGCCTGCAGCAGATGGACCGCGACCGGATCGTGGAGCGGATCTGGCGCAAGGACCACACCGTCTGGAAGCAGGACCCGACCGAGATCACCAACCGGCTCGGCTGGCTCACGGTCTCCGATCTGATGCACGAGCGGATCGGCGAGCTCGAGGCGTTCGCTGAGCAGGCGGCGGCCGACGGGTTCGAGACCGCGGTGCTGCTGGGGATGGGAGGCTCGAGCCTCGCGCCGGAGGTCTTCGTGCGCACGTTCGGATCCGCGGACGGCTCGCTCGAGCTCATCGTCCTCGACACGACGCACCCCGAGACGATCCGGCGAGTGGCCGACGAGCTCGACCTGCGGACGACCCTGTTCGTCGTGGCGAGCAAGTCGGGCGGCACCACCGAGACGCTCAGCCACTTCGCGTTCTTCTGGGACCGGACGCCGAACGGGGCCCAGTTCGTCGCGATCACCGACCCGGGGACGCCGCTCGAGACGCTGGCTCGCGAGCACGGGTTCCGGGCGGTGTTCCTGAACCCCGAGGACATCGGGGGCCGGTACTCGGCCCTGTCGTACTTCGGGCTCGTGCCCGCCGCACTCGTCGGCGCGCCGCTGCACGAGGTGCTCGACCGCGCCGGGGAGATGCAGGCGGCCTCCGCACAGACGCTCCCCGCGGCCCAGATCCCGGGCGCGACCCTGGGCGCGATGATGGGCGAGTCGGCCGGGGTCGGCAGGGACAAGCTCACGCTCGCGCTGCCCGAGGAGATCGCGAGCTTGGGTAGCTGGGTGGAGCAGCTGATCGCCGAGTCGACCGGCAAGGAGGGCGTCGGCATCGTGCCGGTGGTCGGGGAACCGCTGGGCCCGCCAGACGCCTACGGCCGGGACCGGGTCTTCGTCGCGATCGGCGAGCACGAGGCGCTCGACGAGCTCGAGCGCGTCGGGCACCCGGTCGCCCGCCTGCGGTACGAGGGCCTCGAGCAGATCGGCGGCGAGTTCTTCCGGTGGGAGATGGCCACGGCGATCGCCGGCCACGTGCTCGGGATCAATCCGTTCGACCAGCCGAACGTGCAGGAGGCCAAGGACGCCACGAACAAGATCCTCGCATCCGGCTCGGTCGAGGACCCGGGGTTCGACGATCTCGGCGTGCTGCTCAAGCAGGTGAACGAGGGCGACTACGTGGCGATCCTCGCGTTCACCGACCGGACCTCCGAGACCGAGGACGCGATCGAACGCGTTCGTCTCGCGATCCGCGACCGGTACAGGGTGGCGACCACGACCGGGTTCGGCCCCCGGTTCCTGCACTCGACCGGGCAGCTCCACAAGGGCGGACCGAACAGCGGCGTGTTCATCCAGGTGGTGGACGCCGAGCGTTCGGTGGACCTGGCGATCCCGGGCCGGCCCTTCACGTTCGGGGCGCTGATCGACGCGCAGGCGCTCGGCGACCTGCGCTCGCTCCGGGGGCGCGGACGGCGCGTCGCCCGCGTCACGCTCGACCAGCTGATGGAGGTGGCTTGATGCAGCTCGGGATGGTCGGCCTCGGGCGGATGGGCGCGAACCTCACGCGCCGGCTGATGCGGGGCGGCCACGAGGTGGTCGCGTACGACGTGAACCCGGACTCCGTCCGGCTGCTCGAGGGCGAGGGGTCGATCGGGACCGGGTCGCTCGAGGACCTCGTGACCAAGCTCTCGAAGCCGCGCGCGGCCTGGGTGATGGTGCCGGCCGCGTTCGCGGAGCAGACCACCGACGCGCTCGCCGAGCTGATGGAGCCGGACGACATCGTGATCGACGGCGGGAACTCGTACTACCGGGACGACATGAGCCGGGCGGAGCGCTACGCCGAGAAGGGCGTGCACTTCGTGGACGTGGGGACGAGCGGCGGCGTGTTCGGGCTCGAGCGCGGGTTCTGCCTGATGATCGGCGGCGAGGACGAGGTGGTGCGGCGCCTCGACCCGATCTTCGCGACGATCGCGCCGGGCGTGGGGGCGGCCGAACGCACCCCGGGCCGCACCGACGCGAACGCGACCACCGCCGAGGCCGGCTACCTGCACTGCGGGCCGCCCGGGGCCGGCCACTTCGTCAAGATGGTCCACAACGGGATCGAGTACGGGCTCATGGCGGCGTACGCCGAGGGCCTCGACGTGCTCAAGCACGCCGGGGTCGGCGCCGTCGAACGCGAGGCCGACGCCGAGACCACGCCGCTGCGGGACCCCCAGTACTACAGGTACGATCTGAACATCCCCGAGATCACCGAGGTGTGGCGCCGCGGGAGCGTGATCGCCTCGTGGCTGCTCGACCTGACGGCCGCGGCGACGTTCGATGACCCGGAGCTGTCGTCGTTCGGCGGGCGGGTGTCGGATTCGGGCGAGGGCCGGTGGACGGTGCTCGCCGCGGTGGACGAGGGCGTGCCGGTGCACGTTCTGTCGGCGGCCCTGTTCGATCGGTTCGAGTCACGGGGCGAGGCCGACTTCGCGAACAGGATCCTGTCGGCGATGCGCCAGCAGTTCGGGGGGCACGCCGAGAAGAAGGCGTAGCTCAGACCGTCGGCTTCCCGAGGATCGTGGCGAGCGTTGGTCGCGTCACCGGGTGCGTGCGAGCGGCACGAGAGCCTCGGCCTCGGTTCGGATCGCATCCGTGTCCCG
>CBRGMI010000149.1:0-5071 GCA_967797495.1 uncultured bacterium | reverse complement strand
CGTTCAGCGGCGTCCGCAGCTCGTGCGACATGCTGGCCAGGAACTCCGACTTGTGCCGACTGGTCTCCTCGAGCTCTGTGTACAGCCGCCGGAGCTCGTCGTTCATCCGGTTGACGTTGGCGGCCAGCCCCCCCAACTCGTCGCGGTTCTCGACGTCCACGTGCCCCGAGAAGTCGCCCGACGCGATCGCGGCCAGCCGAGCGTCGATCCGCTGGATCGGACCGATCACCGACCATGCGAGGACGAACCCGAGTAGGAGCGCAAGGACGATCGCTCCCACCGCGACGCCGATGACCAGGTTCCGCGAGTTCTGGAAGGAGCTCGCGTTCCGGGCGATCAGGTCATCGATCTGCGCGGTCTTCAGATTGGCCAGCCCGGCGGCCTGTTGATACAGATCGTTCGCGAGCCGATCCACCCGCTGGCGCAGCATCAGCCAGTGCTCGCTCCCGGGCGGCTCCTCCCCTTGGTCGTGGACCCTGGCGAGCTGTCTCACGATCTTCTCGTCGAACCTGATCAACGGCGTCATCAAGGCCGAGAGAAGCTCCGCCTTCGTGCGCATCGAGCGAAGTGTGTCCGCGTCCTCCGCCGGAGGTGCGAAGCCGAGACGATCCGCGTTGGTCATCGCCCCGAGGCGAACGGCCGCGTCCAGGGTCGCCTTGTCCGCGGCGACGGGGTCCGCGGTATCCCCCGGATCGGCCCCGGGCCACACGGCGTAGAAGTCGTTCCCTACGGTCTGGGAGAGCAAGGCCCGAACGTTCCAGGCATCGCGCTGCAGTTGACCGTAGGCGAACGCGCGTTCCTGGAGCGCCCCGAGGCTCCCGACGCGATCGTTCGATTGGCCGAGCACGCGCTGGCCGAACAGTCCGACCGTGACGAGCAGCAGGGAGGTGCCCATGAACGCGATGAGCAGCTTCGTCGAGACCTTGGCCGGAAGGCGGCCGACGGCGCGGACGAGAGGATCGTAGCCTCGGCTCAGCGGCCGCCGGCTCTCGGCGACGGCCGGGCGCCCCCGTCCCCCACCTGCGTCGGACAAGGACTCAGGGGGCCAGTGTGGTCGATCCCGCAACAAAGTTGGTGATCAACCAGCGTCCGTCGATCCGCGCAACATCCAGATCTGCGACCGTGGCCAGCGCCAACTGCTCACTGTCGTAATCGACGTAGTGGCACTCGAAGTGCAGGGTGCCCCGGTCGCCGGCGAGCGTGATCTCGAGCTTGTACGCGGGGTGGTCCGAGACCCAGTGCGTCACCGGCATGAACGCGGTCGACTTCTCGAGCCAGAAACTCCGGATCTCATCGATGCCGGTCGCGGTTTGCCCGGGACCCACGGTCAGGGTCGCGTTGGGCGCCCACAGGCTCAGCATCAGGTCGATGTCCTTCGTCGTAGTGGCCTGGTGGAAGTCCTTCTCGATCTGGTCGATCTCCCACATGTCGGCCTTGCGCTGCTGGGCCTGCTCCGTGGCAGAACTCGTGCCCGAGTTCGTGCATGCAGCAAGGCAGACGACCACGACCCCGATCGCGCAGCCGATCATGAGCTTCCGCATCTATGAGCTCCCTCCGCTCAGGCTCGCCTGGGCTAGTCGGTCCGAGGATGCTTCCACCGCAGCTCGCATCCGTCCAGAGGCAGACGCTAGGGGGAGCCCGTGCCCCGTGCCTACCGTGGTAGCACGGCATCCCGACGCGCCTCGGTTACCCTCCGGCGCAATAGAAACGCACCTGATCCGGGAACGTGCCGACGCGGATCGGCTTTGCGAGCCACCCGGCGAAGCCGGCGGCCTCGAGCCATTCGCCGCTTTCCTCCAGCGGCATCACGCTCAACGCGACCACCGGGATCCGAGACGTTCGCTCGTTCTCATCGAGACGCCGCGCCGCCTCCCCGCCGTCGATGTCGGGCAGGCGGAGGTCCATAAGGATGACATCGGGTACGTGCTCGATGGCGAGCGCGATCCCCTCGGCGCCCGTTGCCGCCTCGACGGTCTCGAATCCGTCCGCGCGAAGGACCACCCGAGCGAGCTTCCGGTTGGCATCGCTGTCGTCGATGATCAGGGCGACGGGCACGGGCGTATCCTCCGGAAATGCCGCTCCGGGTCGTCCTCGCCGAGGATCACCTGATCGTCCGCGAGGGCGTTCGGCGGCTGCTGGAGACGCAGCACGACGTCGAGGTCGCGGCGGCGTGCGGCGACCTGGACTCCCTGCTCGCCGCGGTCGACGCCGAGGAACCGGACGTGGTCCTCACGGACATCCGCATGCCGCCGGGAAACACCGACGAGGGGATCCAGGCGGCGAGGCGATTGCGTGAGACGCATCCCGACGTGGGCGTCGTGGTGCTCAGCCAGTACGCCACCCCCAGCTTCGCCCTGGCCCTGCTCGAGGGCGGCAGCGCCGGTCGTTCTTACCTCCTGAAGGAGCGCGTCCAGGACGTCGAGCAGCTCGTGTCGGCCATCCGGACCGTCGCGGAGGGCGGCTCCGTGATCGACCCCAAGGTCGTCGAGGCGTTGGTCGCCGAGAAGGCCCGGGGCGAGGAGTCGCGGTTCGACCAGCTGACGCCGCGCGAGCGAGACGTCCTGCGCGAGATGGCGGGGGGAAAGAGCAACGCCGCGATCGGAGCATCCCTCTTCCTCGCCGAGCGATCGGTCGAGAGTGTGATCCACTCGATCTTCCTCAAGCTCGGTCTGTCGTGGGAGACATCGGTCCACAAGCGCGTCAAGGCCGTGATCCTGTACCTCGGGGAGAGCGATTAGCGTCATCCCGAGAGCGGCAGCGAGCCGATCACCCGCGTCCGGTGACCGGACTCCGACTCGATCGCGCATCGGCCTCCAAGAGCCTCGATGCGATCGCCGAGAAGGGCGCGGTCCGCGTGGAGGTCGCCGTCCACCGCGATGTCGAACGCGAGCGCTCCCCCATCGCTCCGTGCCGTGATCGCCACCGTCGAGCCGGCCGAGACGTTCTCGAGCAGGTCGCGGCAGCAGAAGTACATCGCTCCCGCGACCTCGGGCGGATAGGTCTGGTCGCGGGCGATCTCGATCCGCGCAGGAACGTTCGCGTCCGCCGCCGCCGAACGCAGCGCCGCAACCAGGCCCCCAACTTCGAGCTGCGGGGGATAGATCCGGTCCGCAAGCTCGCGCGCCTGATCCATCGCGTCCCGGACGTCGCGGGCCATCTCCGCGAGCAGCTCATTCGCGGCTTCAGGATCGGCGTCCATCGAACCCGCCGTGAGTTCGAGGTTGGCGGCGAGCCCCACCAGCTGCTGTTGCACGCCGTCGTGCAACGCACGCTCGAGGCCGCGGCGCTCCGCGTCGGCGGCCAAGGCAAATCGCCTGCGAGAGGCACGCAGGTCGTCGTTCTCGACACGCAACCCATCGAGCGCTCGCATATCGTCGGCTTGGCGATCCCGCAGGGCGATCGACCCCCTCCGCATCGATCACCGGCAGTTGACCGTTATCGCCCGCTCGCGTCAAGCGGCAGCACCGTGCTGGCACGGGGGGGAACACCTCGCGAACGTGACGGGGGGCCACCGTAGTTCCGGTGCAACGCCCCTCCTAGCGTCACTCGGTGACGATCGTCGCTCACGCGAGCGGCGAGAAGGGAGGGATCATGCAGTGCACGCACGTGTTGCGCAGAGCGATGCCGCCGACAGGGATGCTGTTGGTGTGCTTCGTGTCCGCGACGTTGCTCGGCGTCGCGGGGATCACACCGTCCGCGCGGGGACAGACCACCGAGAACGAGGCGATCCATTGGAACGCGATCGCTTCCACCGCGATCTTGGCGCCGGCCCCGGCGGGCGCCGGGCAGGCACCTCAGGCCGGAGTGCTCAGCCTGGCGATGGTGCAGGGCGCGGTCTACGACGCCGTGAACGCGATCGATGGCGGCTACCAGCCGTACCTGGTCGCGCCGCCGGCGGATCCGGGCGACTCGAAGGAGGCTGCCGCGGCGACTGCCGCGTTCCGCGTGCTCGTCGGGTTCCCCGCCAACACGCCCCCGCTGACGGGGCTGGTGCCCGGGCAGCTGTCGACGCTCCAGCCCCTCTACGACGCCTCGCTCGCCGTGGTGCCGGGCGGGTCCGCCAAAGCCGGCGGGATCGAGGTCGGAGAGGCCGCGGCGGCCGCCATGCTCACGAACCGTCAGAACGACGGCCGCTTCGGAAGCTTCACGTTCGCCGAGGGCACCGATCCCGGGCAGTGGCGGCTCGCGCCTCCGGCAGGTCCGGCCGGGATCGTCGCCCGCGACCCCACGCCGTGGGTCGGCTTCGTTCGGCCGTTCCTGGTGCCGAAGGTCGACATGCTACGCACGGACGGCCCGAACGGCCTCACGAGCGCAGAGTATGCGGCGGACTTCAACGAGGTGAAGAAGGTCGGCTCGCTGGGCAGCGCGACTCGCACTGCGGACCAGACGGCGGCATCCATCTTCTGGCAGGACAACGGGATCGCGATCTGGAACCGCGTCTACCGGTCGCTCGCCCTCGGCAAGGGGCTCGACATCGTCGACAGCGCACGCCTGTTCGCGATGACCAACCTCGCCGGTGCCGACGCCTCGATCGGTTGCTGGAACGACAAGGCGTTCCACAGCTTCTGGAGGCCGATCACGGCTATCCGGGAGGCGGCGAACGACGGGAACCCGGCAACCCAGGCCGATCCGTCATGGGTTCCGCTCTTCGACCCGACCGTCGCGGTCTCGGGCGCCCCCCTGGTCACCCCTGGGTTCCCCGATCACCCGTCGGGCCACACCTGCATCAGCAGCGCGGTCGTGACCACGCTGAGGGAGTTCTTCGGCACCGACAAGGTCGAGTTCACGGCGACCAGCAACAAGTGCTCCCCCGCGCCGTGTCCGGGCAGGACCTTCGAACGCTTCTCGGACGCGATCAAGGAGGTCATCGACGCCCGGGTGTGGAGCGGCATCCACTTCCGCACCGCGGACGTCCAGGGAGCCGTGCTCGGCAAGAAGGTCGAACACTACATGGAGAAGCACTTCTTCGAGCCGGCGAGCTGAACGCTCGCGCTTCGAGGGCGAGGGCCTCGCGCATCCGCGCGGGGCCCTCGCCTACACGATCATGATCTCCCGATCAGAGGTCGCGACG
>CBRGMI010000148.1:0-5095 GCA_967797495.1 uncultured bacterium | reverse complement strand
GACTTCACGTCGTCCGGGATCACGTAGTCGCGCTCCTCGGCGGCCGCGATCGCACGCGAGGCGCGGAGCAGCATGATCGACGCCCTGGGGCTCGCGCCGAGGTACACGTCCGGGTGACGGCGCGTCCCCTCGACCAGATCGACGATGTAGCGGCGCACTGCGGGTGAGACGTGGACCTGCCGGGTCTGTTCGATCATCTCGCGTACCGACAGGGCGTCGGCGACCGGTCCGATGTCCGGCAGCGTCGAACGCACGCCGTGCGTGGCGAGGATCTCGGCCTCGACCTCGCTGGAGGGGTAGCCGATCCCGATCCTCATCATGAACCGGTCGAGCTGAGCCTCGGGCAGCGGATAGGTCCCCTCGTGCTCGATCGGGTTCTGCGTCGCGATCACCATGAAGGGCGTGCCGAGCTGGTAGGTCTCGGTGTCGACCGTGATCTGGCGCTCCTCCATGCACTCCAGGAGCGCCGACTGGGTCTTCGGGCTCGCGCGGTTGATCTCGTCCCCGAGCACGATGTTCGCGAAGATCGCACCGGGCTTGAACTCGAAGTCCCCGCGCTCCTGGTTGAAGACGTTGACGCCGGTGACGTCGGTCGGCAGCAGGTCGGGCGTGAACTGGATCCGTCGGAACGAACAGTCGATCGAGCGCGCGATCGCCTTGGCGAGCATCGTCTTGCCGACACCGGGGACGTCCTCGATCAGGATGTGACCCTCGGCAACGAGTGCGGCGAGCGCCAGCCGGATCTCCGGCTGCTTGCCCTGGACCACCTTCTCCACGTTCTGTTCGATGACGCGGAAGCCCTCCGCGTATCGCTGCCAGTCGAGCGTGGGTTCTCGAGCCTCCAACCGCACCTCCGCGGATCGACGCCGGACCATCTTACTCAGGAGTACCTCAAGGATAGGTCCGGGGTTCCTGCGGAATCCTGCTCAGGCCGGCGATGCGCCGCGTTCGATCGGAGGAGTGGAGGCGGCAGCGGCGCACCCGCTGCCGGACGCCCCGCGCGGCCCCTTGTTCGCTCTTCCAGGCGTCCTTCGAGCGCGGCCCACCGCCGCCTCCGCGCGGATTACAACCCTGGGATTCCGGCGTTGCAAGCACCTCGCGCCCGGTTCTGTGCCTGGTGGCCCGTATACTCGCGCCGTGGGACGAGCGCTCGTGTTGAACGCGACGCACCAGCCGCTCGCGGTGGTGGCCGCGAGACGGGCCGTGATCCTGGTGCTGAAGGAGAAGGCCGAGGTCCTGGTCCCCAACGGACAGGTCTTCCGATCCGAGCACCTGCACGTCGACGCGCCCTCGGTCCTGCGCCTGCGGACGTTCGTGAAGATCCCCCACCGGTCCCACGCGCCGCTCACCCGCCGCGCGGTCTTCGCTCGCGACGAGTGGGCGTGTCAGTACTGCGGAGCCAACGCGGAGAACCTGGACCACGTCGTCCCGAGGTCGCGCGGGGGCGCCCATTCGTGGGACAACGTGGTCGCGGCGTGCCGGCGGTGCAACTCCCGCAAGGAGAACCGGCTGATCGAGGAGGTCGGACTCCGCCTCGCGCGCCGACCGGTCCCGCCGAGGGACGGGTTCCGCCTGTCGATCGGCCGCCTCGAACCTGAGTGGGAGCCCTACCTGTAGCTCGCCGCTCCCGCTTCACTACTCCCCGGCTCGTCCGACGCCTCAACGGTTGACCCACGGGCACTGTCGTTAACCCATTTCACGTCGAACCCTTGACGCGGTGGAGTGACAGTGGAATAAATGTGGATCGCGGTGGAGGAGAAGGGGAGGACGCGTGGCCGAACTGCTCGGCACGCACAGCTATCAGCTCGACCCGAAGGGGCGCATCAGCCTGCCCGGTCGGTTCCGTGAGGTGTTCGCCGACGGTGCCGTCCTGACGCTCGGGCAGGACGGGTGCCTCTTCTGCTTCCCCAGGGCCGAATGGGCGGCGCGGGCCGCGGAGATCCGCGACCTCCCCCTCTCCGACACCGAGGGCCGCGCGTACGCGCGGATGTTCTTCGGCAAGGCCGAGTCGGTGACGCTCGACGGGCAGGGGCGCCTGCTGGTGCCCCAGCGCCTGCGGAACGAGGCCGGGATCGGCAAGGAGGCGGTCGTGCTCGGCGTCTCGGACCGCATGGAGATCTGGGACCGGACCGCGCACGAGCGGTACGAGGCCGCACACGCCGGCGCCTACCAGGCGGGGACGCTCGCACCGGGGGCCAGGAGATGAAACGGTTCCTCGGACTCGGGCTGCTCACCGCCCACCTGCCGGGATGAGGGCGGGGCGGTGTCGGAGCGCGGTCACGAGCCGGTCATGGTGGGCGAGGTCCTCCGGCTCCTCGGGGAGGCCACGACCGTCATCGACGCGACGCTCGGCGCGGGCGGTCACGCGGAGGCGCTGCTGGAGGCCGGCGTGGAGCGGGTGATCGGTCTGGACCGCGATCCCGAGGCGATCGCGCTCGCCGAGTCTCGGCTCGATCGGTTCGGCGAGCGTTTCAGCGCCGCGCGAACCCGGTTCTCACGGCTGCCCGCGGAGAACCGGGTCGACGGCGTCCTCTATGACCTTGGGGTGAGCTCGATGCAGCTCGACCGTCCAGAACGGGGGTTCTCCTACCGAGCGAACGGGCCGCTGGACATGCGGATGGGCCCCGACGGCGAACGGGCGATGGACATCGTGAACACGGCGCCGGAGGAGGAGCTCGCGCGGATCGTGTTCGAGTACGGCGAGGAACGACGCTCTCGCCGGGTCGCGGCGGCGATCGTGCGCGCGAGGTCCCGGTCGCCGATCGAGTCCACCGACGAGCTCGCGCGAGTGGTCGCGAGCGCGCTGGGGGCGCGGCGGGGCGGCCCCCACCCCGCCCGCCGGACGTTCCAGGCGCTCCGCATCGCGGTCAACCGGGAGCTGGAGGAGCTCGCCGCGTCCCTGCCTCAGGCGGTGGAGATCCTCGCTCCCGGTGGCCGCGTGGTCGTGATCGCCTACCACTCCCTTGAGGACCGCATCGTCAAGCGGTTCTTCAACGGGGAGGGGGACCTCGAGGTCCTGACCAGGAAGCCGCTCCGACCCTCCCCGGCCGAGGCCGCGATGAACCCCCGGTCGCGGAGCGCGAAGCTCCGCGCGGCCGAACGGAGCCGGACCGGGTGAGCCAGCCCGCGCGCCGGCTCGAGCCCGCCGAACGCCGAACGCCGCGGCGCACGTCCGCGCGTCCCTCGGCGCCTGCCACCGCGCGTCCCACCCCCACTAGGCGGACGCAGCCGGTCGCGCCGCCCGCACGCGCGCGGCCCGCAGGGGCCCGCCGCACGAGACCGAGCCAGCGCCGATCGATCGGGTTCGTGCTGCTCGCGTCGACCCTGGTGGGGTCGATGGTCTTCGGCATCGTGGTCGTGAACGTCCTGCTCGCCCAGACGTCGTTCCGCATCGGTGAGGCGGAGCGACGGCTCGAGGAGCTCTCCGATGACAACCTCGAGCTTGTGCGCGAGCAGGCCACCCTGTCCGCTCCGGGCCGGATCTCCGCCTGGGCCAGCCGGCACGGCATGCGTCTCCCCGACGACATCCGCATCCTCCATGCGCCCGGTTCGGGCTCGGGGGAGCCGGCCGGAGCGGACCCTTCCTCGGGAACGACGTACGCCCAAGGGACGAAGGGCCCCACAGGGAAGGGCGACCCACCAACGTGAGCCGCCCGCCCGCCGGACGGCTGGTCGCGCTGTTCGCCCTGATGACGTTCGCCTTCGGGGCCATCTCGGTGCGGCTCGTCGTCCTGCAGGTGAGCCAGGCGCAAGAGCTCCAGGACCGCGCGTTCGACCAGCGCGTGCGGACGATCGACCTGCCGGCACAGCGCGGGCAGATCCTCGACCGCAACGGCGCACGGCTGGCGCTGTCGACGCCGGCCGACGATGTGTACGCGGATCCGCAGTTGGTCGACGACCCGTGGGCAACGGCCACGCGCCTCTCGCCGCTGCTCGGCGTCGGCGTCCCGGATCTGGTGCACGCGATGACCTCCGACGGGACGTTCGTCTACCTCGCGAGGCAGCTCGGCCGAGCCGCCTCCGACCGCATCCAACGTCTCGCCCTGCCCGGCATCGGCCTGCTCCCGACCTCGAAACGCTCGTACCCCGCGGGATCGCTCGCGTCTCAGGTGCTCGGGTTCGTCGGGACTGACGGGGTGGGTCTCACGGGCCTCGAGCTCGGGTACCAGGGGGTCCTGGCGGGGGCGCCGGGGGAGCGGACGAACGAGCTCGGACCCTCGGGTCAGGCGATCGTGAGCGGGGTCGACCAGGAACGCGCCCCGGTCGCGGGCGCGACCGTGGTCACGACGATCGATCGCGACCTCCAGTTCCAGGCGCAGGCCGCGCTCGAGCAGGCGGTCGAGGAACAGGGCGCCCGCGGAGGGACCGTGATCGTGATGGATCCTCGAACCTCCGAGGTCCTGGCGATGGCGAGCAACCCGTGGTTCGACCCGAACGCGTTCGGAGACGCGCCGAGTGCCACGTATCGCAACCGGGCCGTGACGGACGCCTACGAACCCGGTTCGACCAACAAGGTCATCACGGCCGCGGCCGCGATCCAGGAGCGGGCGATCCCCCTCGGCACGCAGCTCACGGTCCCGTGGACGATGCCGGTCGGCGACTACATCATCCACGACTCACAGCCGCACGCACCGATGCGGATGACCCTCGGGGACATCGTGGCCGAGTCCAGCAACATCGGCGCGGTCATGGTCGCGGACCGTCTCGGTGCGTCCGCCCTCGCGACCTACCTCGCGCGGTTCGGGCTCGGGCGCGCGACCGGCGTCGGGTTCCCGGGGGAGTCGAACGGCATCATGCTCCCGCTCGATCAGTGGAACGACACCAACCTGGCCACGATGGCGTACGGCCAGGGGATCGCGGCAACGCCGCTCCAGATGGTCTCGGTGTACTCGACGATCGCGAACGACGGCCGCTGGGTGCAGCCCAAGCTGGTGCGCGGGACGATCGGTCCCGACGGGTCGCTCGAACCGAACGATGCCGCCCCCGCGAGGAGGGTCGTCTCGGCCGAGACGGCGAGGATGGTCACGCGGATGCTCGCCTATGCGGTGCAGGACGGCACTGGCACGAACGCGCAGATCCCCGGGTACCAGGTCGC
>CBRGMI010000147.1:0-5106 GCA_967797495.1 uncultured bacterium | reverse complement strand
GCTTCATCACCGCGCCCTTGCCGAACTGCTTCTCGATCTGCGTGAGCGTGACGTCCAGCATCTTGTCCCGGTCCATCCGCGAAGCCTCCTTCTTTCCGCCCCTCGTGTTCTCTCGGGCCCAGCGGGCGACCGCCCGCGAGAGCTCCTCCTGGTCGGGAGGGCGAACGCTACCGCTCGGGTCTGACACGGATTACACCTCTGTAGTTACCGGACTGCAACCCGTGGAGCGTACTCGAACAGGTGTTCGAGGTCAAGGAGCTCGGGGTGATCCGTGACGACGCCGACCGAGCCTTTCGAGGAAGAGACCGATCAGCCCGAAAGGCGAAAGGCCTCCATCGGCTCGTAGACCGGGGCCGGGCGCCGGAGATGACTGCGGAACAGCACGATCCGGCGAACCTCGAACGGCTCGCTCTCGAACGCGATCTCGTCCGGGTCCAGGGACACGGTCGGCTCGAAACGGGCAACGGTCAGGTGCGGCGTGAAGGCTCGCTTCTCCGGCTTGAACTCCTCGGACAGGCCCTCGTCCAGGTCGGCGGCGAGCCGCCCGAACGCCGAGGCCGCGTCGTCCAGGCCCGCCCACAGGACGCGGGCGCGCCGCTCGTTCGGGAACGCACCCAGGCCCTCGACCCGGGTGGTGAACGCCGCGTTGCGCGTCGCCACCCGCCTCAACGTCGCCGTCACCCACTCCACGAGCCGCGGATAGGTGGCGCCGAGGAACTTCACCGTCACGTGCTGGTTCTGGATCGGCACCCATCGGGCCTTCGGGAACCGCTCGCGGACCGGTGTCACGGCCTCGGCGAGGGCACCGCGGATCTCGTCCGGGATCTCGGTCGCGACGAACAGCCGCAGCGGCCTCGCCTCCGGCCGGGACGCCCGATCGCGCGCCATCAGTCCCCGAACGACATCCCGAGCAGGTGGCGGCGGACCAGGTCGAGCGCCGCCATCTCGGCGAAGCGCCGGATCAGCTCCCGGTCGAACGGCCACCGGAAGCCGTACTGGTGCTCGACACCGTCGGCGTCCAGGCCGATCCACACCTGACCGGGTTCGGCGCCGCCGTGCGCCTCGGGCCCCGCGGCGCCGGTGAGCGCGACCGCGACGTCGGCCCCGAAGAGCCGCCGCGCGCCCGCCGCCATCTCGGCAGCGCACTCCCGGCTCACCGGTCCCGGACCGGCGAGCGTCTCGGCCGACACGTGCAGGATCGACCGCTTGGCCTCGATCGAATACGTCACGGCCGAGCCCAGGAAGTACGCGGAGGCGCCCGGCACCGCCGTGATGCGCTCGCCTAGGCCGCCGCCGGTGAGCGATTCGGCGCACGCGAGCGTCCGTCCCCGTTCGGTCAGCAGCCGGCCGACCACGACCTCCATCGCGTCGTCCCCCGAGCCGTAGACGTGGTCGCCCAGCCGCTCGCGCACCCGTTCCTCGAGCGGGTCGAGCAGGGCGTCCGCCTCCGCGAGCGAACCCTTGGCCGTCAGCCGGACGTGCACCTCTCCCCCGCCGGCGAGGTAGGCGACCGTCGGGTTCGTCGACGCGTGGAACAGGTCGTCCAGGAGCTCGGAGATCCTCGACTCCGCGAGCCCGTAGACGCGGAGCGTCCGCGAGACGAGCGACGCGGGCCCGGCGAGCGTCGCGAGCTCGGGCAGGATCGTCCCCTCCATCATCTCCCGCATCTCCGGGGGGACGCCGGGGATCGCGTACACGGTCGCGCCGCCGATCGAGACGACGAGCCCCGGCGCGGTCCCCCGCTCGGGCGTGATGGATCGGCCGCCCTCGGGGACGTCGGCCTGCACGAGGTTGGATGCGGGCATGTCGCGGCCGCGGACGCGGAACCGCTCCCGGAGCGTCTCCTCGATGTCGGCATGCCGCACGAGCCGCGCGCCCGCCGCCTTAGCGAGCGCCGGCCGGGTCACGTCGTCCTGCGTCGGCCCGAGCCCGCCGGTCACGAGCACGACGTCGGACCTGGAGGCCGCGCGCTCGATCGCCTCGACGATCCGCGGCTCGTTGTCGCCGACCACCTGATGGTGCAGCACGTCGATCCCCAGCTCGGCGAGCCGCTCAGACATCCATCGCGCGTTCGTGTTGGCGATCTGCCCGATGAGCAGCTCGGTCCCCACCGCGACGATCTCGGCCCTCACGGGGCGGGATCAGCCTCCCGGCGTCGAGGGGTCGTCGTAGCTGTAGGTGTCCTCCCACGGCTCGCCGGTTTTGCCGGGGAACCCGTAGTCCACGCCGCTCACGATGACGTGCGCCGTGTTGCCCTCGGACAGGCGGATCGTGATCGAGCTGTCCCCGTCGAACGAGCGCCCCTCGCCCGCGCGCAGCTGGAAGGACTCCGGATCGTTGCCATCGGCCACGATCGTGACCTCGACCGCGCGCTGCGCCTCGACGGCGACGCTGATCGGGCGCTCGAGCTCGCCGCCCGCGACCATGCCGTCGGTCCCGCCGGACAGGTTGGCCGGCGGGGGCGCGGGCTGCCGGGCCGAGAGCACGCCGAAGGCCCCCGCGAGCACCAGCAGGGTCGCGGCGACGAGGATCCACAGGCGGTGGTCGTCGCGCCGGCGTCGCGCGCCCAGCACGGGCTCGGATCGTACCGGCGGGGGCACCACGACCACCTCGTCGTCATGGCCCAGTTCGGCGTCGTACATCGCGACGACCTTGTCCGGGGACAGCCTGAGGTACGTGGCGTAGGTCCGCAGGCACCCGCGCAGGTGGACCTCACCCAGGAGCAGCTGGAAGTCCTCGGCCTCGATCGCCTCGAGGAATTCGAGCCGCACGCGCGTGTCTCGAGCCGCCTCTTCCAACGTCACGCCGCGCGCCTCGCGCACCTTTCGGAGCGCGGAACCCACGCTGACGGTCGTTCGCTGCAAGGAACCTCCCGGCCGGATCGCGGGCATCCTATCGGACGACCGCCGACCGGGCACGCGAGAAGGGAACTCCTCGACACCACCCGGAGAACCGTGCCCTACCCCGTTGGCGCGGCGCGGGACTCCTCCCACTCTTCCGGCGTCACGAGCACGTCGCGCGCCTTCGACCCGAGCGACGGACCGACGATCCCGCGGTCCTCCATCAGGTCCATCAGCCGCCCGGCGCGCGCGAACCCGACCTTCAGCTTGCGCTGCAGCATGCTGGTGGATCCGAGCTGTGAGCGGATCACGAGCTCGGCCGCCTGCTCGAGCAGGTCGTCGTCACCCCCGAGCCCGATGGGCTCCTCGCCGTCCACCGGCGGCTTCCCCAGGCCCTCGACGCTCATCGCGTACTCGACCAAGCGCTGGTCGCGGACCCAGTCCCCGACCGCCTGGATCTCCTTCTCCGTCACCCATGCCGCCTGCAGGCGCGTCGGCTTGGAGGCCGACGACGGCGCGAAGAGCAGGTCGCCGTGCCCGACCAGCTTCTCGGCGCCGTTCATGTCCAAGATCACGCGCGAGTCGGCCTGGCTCGAGGTCATGAGCGCGATGCGGCTCGGGATGTTCGCCTTGATCAGCCCGGTCACGACGTCGACGCTGGGGCGCTGCGTGGCGACGACCAGGTGGATCCCGACGGCGCGCGCCATCTGGGCGATCCGGCAGATCGCGTCCTCGACGTCGCGCGGCGCGACCATCATCAGGTCGGCGAGCTCGTCGATCACGACCAGCAGGTAGGGGAAGTCGACGACGCGGTCCTCCTGCCCCGGCGGGATCCGCAGTGTCTCCTCCTCCATCCCCGCGCGGTACCCGTCGATGTCGCGGACCCCCACCATAGCGAGCAGCTCGTACCGCTGCTCCATCTCGCGGACGACCCAGGCGAGCGCCTCGGCGGCGCGCTTGGGGTGCACGATCACCGGGACGAGCAGGTGCGGCAGGTCGGCGAAGTGCACGAGTTCGACGCGCTTGGGGTCAACGAGCACGAGCTTGACCTCGTCGGGATCGGCGCGCATCAGGACCGAGGTGATGAACGAGTTGATGAGGCTCGACTTGCCGGCGCCGGTCGCCCCGGCGATCAGCACGTGGGGCATGTCCGCGAGGTTGACGAGCTGCGCCCGTCCGTGGACATCCTTGCCGAGCGCGACCGCCAGCGGGTGCTCGTCGTCGACCGCGGTCTTCGAGCGCAGGATGTCGCCGAGCATCACGAAGTCGCGGACCTTGTTCGGCACCTCGACCCCGATCGCCGAGCGACCGGGGATCGGCGCGATGATCCGCACGTCCGGGGTCGCGAGCGCGTACGCGATGTCGTCGGCCAGCGAGAGCACCTTGTTCACCTTCGTGCCGGCCTCGATCTCGACCTCGTACAGGGTGACGGTCGGTCCCCGGTGCGCCGCCACGACGTGGGCGGGCACGCCGAACGTGTGGAACGTGCGTTCGAGCGCGGCCTTCTGGTGCTCCTCGTCCCGTTCGCTGGACGCCGACGGCGGGGAGGTTCGGAGCAGCTCGAGCGGCGGGAGCTCGTAGGGCCCGCCTCCGGTCGGCCGGACGAGCGCGGGAACCGCGATCGGCTCGAGCTCCTCCTCCGGCTCCTCGTCCTCGGGGAGCTCGAGCAGCGAGAAGCCGTCGCTCGCGTGCACGATCCGCGGTTCGGGGACCTCCTCCTCCTCTTCTTCTTCCTCGTCCTCGTCGAGCTCGTCGTCGCCGTCCCGCGAGAAGGCGTCCACGATCCGGTCCCAGATCGCCGAGAGCGGGGTCCCCGTGAAGATCAGCAGCCCGAGGAGGACGGCGCCGCCCCACACGATCGCGACGCCGACCCCGGAGACCAGCTTTCCGAGCGGCCACGAGGCCGACGCGCCCGCGATGCCGGCGGCACCGCTCAGGCGCTCGTAGCCGCCGAACGGCCTCGGGTTCCCCTGCCAGAGCGAGATCAGGGCGAGCACGCCGGCGGTCGCGATCGCGAACCCGATGAACATCCGCACACGGTCCTGCTCGGCCGTCCCCCGGAGCAGGATCAGCCCCCAGAACAGGGCGAGGATCGGGAAGACGACCGCCGCCATGCCGAAGGTGGCGCGGAGCAGCCAGTCCAGGCCCGCCCCGACCGGCCCGGCCGAACCGAACCACAGTCCGAGGATCGCGAGGAGCGCGAGCACGACCAGACCGATCCCGAGGGCGTCGCGGGCCCAGGGACGGAGGTGGCTCCTGACCGAGG
>CBRGMI010000146.1:0-5113 GCA_967797495.1 uncultured bacterium | reverse complement strand
TGGCGACCGACAACGGCGCGAGCCCGGAGGGCAGCGGCTTCAGCGGGCTGGTCCTCACCTACGTCGTTCGCAGCGAGGCGCGGGTCGATGAGATCCTGGCGGAAGCCGAGAAGGCCGGCGCCACGATCCTCAAGCCCGCCGCCACCTTGGAGTGGGGCGGGTACGGCGGCTCCTTCGCGGATCCGGACGGCTACATCTGGAGCATCGGCTACAGCGCCCAGGGGAAGGATCAGCCATACGCTGAGTAGCCGCCGCCGGGGAAGCATGGACGGTTAAGGCAGGCGTGGTGCGATCCGGACTCTCCCGCCCGGAACTGGCGGTCACCGAGGACGGCGCCTATCGTCCTGATATGCCGACCGACGACCACGCCCTCGTGAACAGAGCCACCTGGGACGATGACGCGCACAACTGGGTCCAGCGAGGACGAGAGGCATGGACTAGGAAGGAACCGGTCTGGGGCAGGGGCAATCCTGAGTCCGAGCTTCACCTGCTACCTGATCTAGCGGGGCTCGACGTCATCGAACTCGGCTGCGGGACCGCCTACGTCTCGGCCTGGCTGATGCGCCGGGGCGCACGGGTCATCGGCCTCGACAACTCGTCGAAGCAGCTCTCGACTGCCGGGATGCTCCAGAATGAGTTCGGTCTTCACTTCCCGCTCGTCCACGCCGACGCTGAACGACCGCCCTTTGCGGACGCGAGTTTCGACTTCGTGATCTCTCAGTACGGGGCCGCCACCTGGTGCGACCCGTACCGGTGGATCCCGGAGGCCTCACGGATCCTGCGGGGTGGCGGGCGTCTCGTGTTCGAGACCGGTTCCCCCTTTGTGATGTGTTGCTATCCCACAGACGACGACGAGGCCCCTGCGGACTCGCGGCTCCATCGAGACTACTTCGGCATGCACCGGTTCGAGTGGCGAGGACCGAGCGGGGCCGTCGAAGACATCGAGTTTCGGATCGGGCACGGTGACATGGTTCGACTCTTACGCGCGAGCGGCTTCGAGATCGAGGACTTGATCGAGATCCAAGCTCCCGACGAGGGAGCCGACGCACAAGCTCAGCCATACGTGCCGCTGGAATGGGCGAGGCGATGGCCGAGTGCTGAGGCCTGGAAGGTGCGCAAGCTCAACTAGCTTGTCCGGGTCGACGCAATATGCAAAAGCGGCGGCCGACAGCGCCTGGGCGCATGAGGTCTCCGATAGCAGCGAGGGAGTCCCCTAGGGACGCTCACAGTGCCTGCGCTACCCGCCCTCGCGAGCGGCGGAGATGGTTCCGCGTGCACCCACCGGCTCAATCTAGGCTGCGGTTGATCGCCGAGGGGAGCGGCGTTTCCCCGATCCCGATCTGCTACCTCGCCAGGTGTTTGACCGCGGCTCGGCCATCCCACAGACTGAACAGGTGTTCGATGCCTGCGTGCTCGGGGTCGACCCGGGCGTGTCCGCGCTCGGCCTCGCTGCCGTCGGCAGGCAAGACCGGAAACCGGTGCTTCTGTTCGCCGACACCGTTCGGACCCCGTCGGGCCTTCCCGACGCCGCGAGACTTCGGCTGCTGCACGACGCGATCGCGGAGGTCATCGCGACGCACCGACCTGGGTCGGTCGCGATCGAACGGATCGCGTGGAACAAGAACCAGGTGAGCGCGATGATCGTCGCGAGAGCTACCGGCGTGATCCTGCTCGCCGCCGCCGAGGCCGGGCTCGAGGTCGAAGAGTACGGGTCGCTCGAGGTCAAGATGGCGGTCACCGGGCAGGGGAACGCGGACAAGGCGCAGGTGCGCGTGGCCCTCGAGCGCTTCCACGGCCTCGAGGGATTGCCGGACCTACCGGACGCGGTCGACGCCGCCGCGATCGCGCTGTGTCACCTCACGCAGGCGCGGCTGCGCAAGGTCGCCGCGCCATGATCTCCTTCCTGGAGGGCGACGTCGCCGAACGCTCGGGGGCGCGCGTGGTGATCTCGGTCGGCGGCGTCGGCTACGACGTGCAGGTGCCGGCGTCGACGCTCGCGAAGCTTCCGCCGGTCGGACGACCGACCCGCATCTACACGCGGATGGTCGTCCGCGACGACGCGATCACGCTGTTCGGGTTCGCCAACGCCGACGAGCGCGAGCTCTTCGACCTCCTCGTCACCGTGAACGGCATCGGCCCCAGGGTCGCCCTCTCGTTCCTGAGCGTCCTCAGTCCCGGCGCGTTCCGCCGCGCGGTCTCCTCGGGCGATGTCGCCGCGCTCACCGTCGTCCCGGGCGTCGGGAAGAAGGTCGCGCAGCGGGTGGTCCTGGACCTGAAGGACAAGCTCGGTGCGGAGGACGTGGTGATCATCGACGGTCCGCTGGCCGACGTCCGCGAGGCGCTGCTCGCGCTCGGACTGTCACCGCAGGAGGCGAGCGAGGCGATGACCGGTCTCACGAGCCATGGCGATTCGTCCGTCGAGGATCTGCTCCGTGAGGCGCTCCAACGCATCGGGCGCGGGTAGGGTGGCCGACGTGACCCAGGACGAGCGGATCGTCGACCCCGAGGTGCCCGAGCACGAGCGCGAGTTCGACGCCGCGCTCCGCCCGCGCCGGATCGACGAGTTCGTCGGGCAGGACCGGATCAAGGAGCAGCTCGCGCTCCTGATCGACGGCGCCCGCGCTCGAGGCGAGACCGTCGACCACCTCTTGTTCTCCGGGCCCCCCGGGCTCGGCAAGACGACGCTCGCCGGCATCGTCTCGAATGAGCTCGGCGTGGGGTTCCAGCCGACGTCCGGGCCAGCGCTCGACCGGCCCGGCGACCTCGCCGCGATCCTGACCAACCTCGAGGAGGGCGACGTCCTGTTCGTGGACGAGATCCACCGGATGCCTCGCGCGGTGGAGGAGGTCCTGTACCCGGCGCTCGAGGACTTCAAGCTCGACGTGGTGCTCGGCAAGGGCCCGAGCGCGCGGAGCATCCGGCTCGACCTGCCGAGGTTCACGCTGGTCGGCGCGACGACGCGTCCGGGGCGGATCACGCTGCCGTTGCGTGAGCGGTTCGGCTTCTCCCCGCGGCTGGACTACTACTCGATCGACGATCTCGGGGCGATCGTGCGGCGCTCGGCGGGGATCCTCGGCGTGTCGATCGACGCCGAGGGGACCCACGAGATCGCCAGGCGCTCCCGGGGCACGCCGAGGGTCGCGAACCGGCTGCTGCGACGGGTTCGCGACTTCGCCGAGGTGCGCCACGACGGCAACGTCACCTCGGACGTCGCCAGGGCCGGGCTCGAGCTGTTCGAGGTGGACGAGGAGGGTCTGGACAAGCTCGACCTCGCGATCCTGTCCACCGTGGTCGTCAAGTTCGGCGGAGGGCCGGTCGGGCTCTCGACGCTGTCGGCGGCCGTGGGGGAGGAGACCGACACGATCGAGGACGTCGTCGAGCCCTACCTGCTCCAGCTCGGGCTCCTCCAGCGCACGCCGAGGGGCAGGCTGGCGACCGAGCGTGCCTACCGGCACCTGGGGGTCTCGCCCGAGGGGGTCCTCCCGCTCAGCTGACCGGTGTGAACCCCGTCCCTGCGGGCGGCGAACCGAGCGGTAGCCTGTATGCTGCCTCGTCACCCCCGTAGGAGGCACGTCGACCCATGGTGCTCGGGATCCTCGCTCAAGACTCGCAAAGCGGAAGTTCCCTCATCGGCCTCGCGCTGCCCATCCTCTTGATCGTGGGCTTCTACTTCCTGCTCATCCGGCCGCAGCGGAACCGCCAGCGCGCGCAGCAGGCGCTCGTCGCCTCGCTCGAGGTCGGCGACGACGTCATGACCACCGGTGGGATCTTCGGCACGATCGTCGAGATCGACGACGACGAGGGCACGGTGACCGTCGAGATCGCGCCCGGCACCCGGATCCGCATGCTCCGCCAGGGCATCTCCCAGCGCTTCGTCGAGGACTCGCTCGAGGACGACGACGGCGACGAGACGGCCGACGAGGGGATCGACCGAGAGCCGTGAGCGCCGAACCGGCACCGGCCGAGGGTCCGTCGGAGCCGGCCGAGGAGGCCAGCCAGCCCGAAGGCATCACCCTCGAGGTCGTACAACAGGACGAGGAGCTCTCGTCGTTCATCGCGGCGGCCGACCGGGTGATGGAGGGGCTCGGGTACACGGAGCACGGGTTCCGCCACGCGAACCTCACCGCCCGGATCGCGTTCAACGTCCTGTCCCGGGCCGGTTTCGACACGCACACCGCCAACCTGGCCTGCGTGGCCGGCTACCTTCACGACGTGGGGAACATGATCAGCCGGTACGCGCACGGTCAGACGGGCGGCGTCCTTGTCTATCAGGCCCTGCGCGACCGGGTGCCCTCCACCGACCTCGCGCAGATCGTGGCCGCGGTGGCGAACCATGAGGAGGACAACGGGTACGCCGTCTCGCCGGTCTCGGCCGCGGTGATCCTGGCGGACAAGTCCGACGTCCACCGGAGCCGGGTCCGCAAGTCCGGCCAGATCGAATTCGACATCCACGACCGCGTGAACTTCGCCGTCGAGCAGTCGTTCCTGCGGGTAGACTCCGTCGCGAAGACCGTGAGCCTCGAGCTGACGATCGACACGAAGATCAGCCAGGTCATGGAGTACTTCGAGATCTTCCTCGGACGCATGCAGCTGTGCCGCCTCGCGGCCGAGGTGCTGAACTGCAGGTTCAAACTCTTGATCAACGGCGCCGAGCTCGCATGAGCGAGGCGGAAGGATCCCGATGAGGAAGAAGCAGCGATCACTCTGGGTCTCGCTGGTGCTGGTCGGGGTCCTCGCCGTCGGCTCGATCGTCCTGTTCGCCACCGGGACGCGCCCGGTCCTCGGTCTGGACCTCGAGGGCGGCGTGTCGGTGATCCTGTCCGCCCCGGACGGGACGCCGGACACCGTGATGAACCAGGCGCTGGAGAACATCCGCAACCGCATCGACGCCTTCGGGACGGCCGAACCGCTCCTGTTCGTCACCGGCAACACGATCGAGGTCCAGATCCCCGGTCTTGCGCGCGGGACGATCCAGGAGCGCCCCAAGCAGCAGTCGTGCATCGCCGACGACGCGGGCAACGTCTACAGGTGTTTCGACACGCAGGACGCCGCCGACGCGGCGCTCGGCGCCGCAAGCGTTCGACCCGTCGTGTCGTCCGTCTGCCTGACCGAC
>CBRGMI010000145.1:0-5121 GCA_967797495.1 uncultured bacterium | reverse complement strand
GCTTCTACGCGGCGGTCGAGCGGCTGCACCGGAACCTCGACGCCGTGCACCGGATCCTGACCGACGAGTCCTCATCGACGGTCCGGCTCGTCGTGAACCCGGAGAAGATGGTGATCGCCGAGGCGCGCCGCACCTACACGTACCTCGGGCTGTTCGGGTACCGGTGCGACGCGGTCGTCGTGAACCGGATCATCCCCGAGGACGTCACCGATCCGTACTTCGGTAAGTGGAAGGATATCCAGGCCGAGCACCTGCAGACCGTCCGCGAGTCGTTCGAGCCGGTGCCGATCATGACCGCCCGTCTGTTCGACCGCGAGATGGTCGGCGTGGAGCTGCTCGAGGAGATGGGCCGCGAGGTCTACGGCGACCTCTCCGTCACCGACGTCTTGTACCGGGACGACCCGATCCGGGTTCGCCGGAGGTCCGGCGGGTACGTCCTCACCATGCGGCTCCCGTTCGTCTCGCGCGAGGACATGGACATCCACCGGCGCGGCGAGGAGCTCTACGTCCGCGTCGGGACCTACAAGCGCAACCTGATCCTGCCGCAGACCCTCCAGCGGATGGAGGTCCGCGGCGCCAACTTCGTCGGAGACCATCTCGAGATCGTGTTCGCGCGGCCGCCGGGGTCGTCGCCGGCTGCGGCGCCGAGGGGAAGGAGCTGAAGATGCCTGAGACCGAACCGGGCCACGCGGCCACGGAGGGCGACGGAGCCGCCGGGTCGGCGTCGGAGGCCCAACCGCAGCCGCCCGTGTGCACCGTGGCGTTCTGCCCGATCTGCATGGCGGTGACCGCGGGCCAGGGTGCGGCCCCCGACGTGTTCGAGCACCTGCTCGCCGCCGCCCGCGAGTTCTTCCTCGCGGCGCGGGCCGTGATCGACGTGCGCGGGGACAACGTGAGCGGGGTCGAGAAGAGCCCGAACGGCTCCAAGGACTTCGAGCGGATCGAGATCTCGTGACGACGCCGGTCCGTTCCGCCTGAGAGGTTCGGACGTGCCGGAACGTGGGAGCGGCGAGGCGATCGGCCTCGACGTCGGCGGCACCAAGATCAACGCGTTCCGTGTCACCCGCGACGGCACGATCGTCGAGCGCTCGAGCTCGCCGACCCCCGCGGAGGACGAGGCGGCGACGCTGTCCACGATGGTCGAGCTCGCCCGGTCGCTCACGACCCCGGAGGTCACCGCGATCGGGGTGGGGGCCGCCGGGCTGGTCGACGCGAAAGAAGGGGTCCTGCGCTTCTCCCCCAACCTCGCCTGGCGCAACCTCCCGATCGCCGAGCGGATGCGCGACGCGTTCGGTCTTCCCTGCCAGGTGGACAACGACGCGAGCATGGCAGCGTACGGCGAGTTCCGGTTCGGCGCTGGTCGCGGGTACCGGCACCTGCTGCTCGTCACGGTGGGCACCGGGATCGGCGGCGGGATCGTGTCGGACGGCAGGCTGTTCCGCGGCGCGAACGGCTTCGCCGCCGAGATCGGCCACATCATCGTCGAGCCCGGCGGCCCACTCTGCGGCTGCGGCAACCGCGGCTGCTGGGAGCAGGTCGCCGCCGGCAGGGCGATCGATCGGATGGGCCGCGAGGAGGCTCGCGAGCACGAGCACTCGATCCTGCGGCGCCTCGCCGGCGGCGACCCCGACGAGGTGACCGGCGAGCTGGTCACCGAGGCGGCGCGCGAGGGCGACGAGGCCGCGAGGGGGATCCTCGCGGAGGCCGGACGACGGCTGGGCCAGGGGATCGCCGGCCTGGTCAACGTCCTTGACCCGCAGGTCGTCGTCGTCGGCGGTGGTGCGATCGTCGCGGGCGATCTCCTGCTCGATCCCGCGCGCGCCGCGTATCTCGACGCGGTCGAGGCTCCCGAACATCGCCCCCGCGTGCCGATCGTGCCCGCGGAGCTCGGCAACGACGCCGGTGCCGTCGGGGCGGCCACCCTCGCGCTCGAGGAGCTCGGGCGCGTGATGGTCTGACGTGAAGGTGGGGCTCGTCCTTCCGATGTTCTCCGGTGACGCCGGGCGCGTGCTCGCGTTCGCCCGGCGCGCGGAGGAGCTCGGGTTCGACGGGGTCTTCGCGTTCGACCACCTGTTCCCGCCGGGCGCGTCCCCGGACCGGCCGTCGCTCGAGGCGTACGCGACGCTCACGGCCGTCGCGGCAGCGACGAGCCGCATCGCCGTCGGCACCCTGGTCACGAGGGCGACGCTCCGGCCCGCGGGGATGCTCGCGAAGCTCGCCGCCGCGGTCGACGACGTGAGCGGGGGGCGCATGATCCTGGCGATCGGCACGGGGGATCCGATCGACGAGCTCGAGCACCGGGTCTTCGGCATCGGGTACCTGGGGAAGGCGGAGCGTCGCGAGCACCTCGTCGAGACCGTGCGGGCGATCAAGGCCCTGTATGGCGGCGTCCTGTGGGACGGCGGTTCGTACGTTCCCGCGATGACGGGACCGCTCCTGCCGCCGCCCGTGCGCCCGGACGGTCCGCCGATCTGGATCGGGGGGTTCGCCGACGCGGTGGTGCGCCTCGCGGCCGGCGAAGCCGACGCGTGGAACGGGTGGGGGATGGGGGTCGAAGAGTTCACCCGCAAGGTGCGGTTGCTGCGCGAGGCCGCGGGGGAGCGGCCGGTCTCGGCGACCTGGGCGGGCATCGTCGTGGTCGGGCGCGACAACGCCGAGGTCGGGCGACTGCTCGAGCAGCGGAGCGCGCGCGGCCTGGAGCCCGGGGTCTGGTCGGGGACGACCGCGTCGCTCCGGACCCACCTCCGCGCGCTCGCGGATGCCGGCTCGACGTGGTCGGTGCTCGTCCCCGGCGGTCCGCCGGACCGGCTGGACGTGATCGCCGAGGAGGTGCTCCCCGAGCTGCGATCGTCGGCGTGAGCGATCTCCCGGCCCACCGGCTGAAGCAGGCCAAGCGGGCGCAGCGCCGCGCGGTCCTGGCCGAACGCGACGCCCTCCCCCAGGGCGATCGGTCCACGCGCAGCGAGGCGATCGCCGACAGGTTCCTCGGGTTGGCCGAGACGGCTGGCGCCGAGACTGTGCTGGCCTTCTGGTCGTTCGGCAGCGAGGTCGACACGGGACCGCTGATCGCGCGCCTGCGTTCGCAGGGCAAGACCGTCGCGCTGCCACGGATCGAGGGGAACGAGGTGACCCCCGTCGTCGCCACGCCCGGAGCGCCGATGATCGAGGCTGCGTTCGGAGCGATGGAACCCGCGGAGGGGCGCGCGCTCGGCGTCGCCGAGCTCGACCTCGTCGTGGTCCCGGGGGTCGCGTTCGATCGCTCGTGCGGCCGTGTGGGCTACGGCGGCGGGTACTACGACCGCCTCCTGGGGAAGCGGCGCGATGGGGTGGCCGCGATCGCGATCGCCTTCGCCCTGCAGATCGTGGACCGGGTCCCGAGCGGTGCGATCGACCGGCGCATCGACGGCGTCGTGACCGAGGTCGAGGTGATCAGGTGTCGTTGAGACCACCAGCTCGGCCGGCGTGGTCGATGCGGTCGCGTCCGTGGCGCGAGGTGGAGTTCGCCTCGCTCGACTTCGAGACGACGGGCCTGGACCGAGAGCGCGATGCGGTCGTGTCGTTCGGGGTCGTTCCGGTGCGCGAGGGCCGCGTGATCGTGGGAGAGGCCGTGCACCAGCTGGTGCTCCCCGAGGTGCCCTCGAGCGCGGAGTCGATGAGGATCCACGGCATCATGCCCAAGGATCTGGCGCACGCGCAGCCGTTCCCGGTGGCCGGGCAGACGCTCCGGCTCGCCCTGGACGGGCGATTCCTGCTGGCGTGGTTCGCCGGCGTCGAGATCGGCTTCCTGGGCCGGCTCTACGGCGGGCGGCGGCGCTCGTGGGTGCGACGGACGATCGATGTCCGGCAGATGGCGATCGAGCTCGAGCACCTGGATCAGGACGTGCGGCAGAGCCTCTCGTCTGCCGCGGAACACTACGGGGTGCCGGTCGCGAACCCCCACGAGGCGCTCGACGACGCCATGGTGACGGCGCAGCTCTTCCTCGTGCTCGCCGACCGGCTCGAGGAGCGCGGTCTCGGCACCGCGAGGAACCTCCTGCGGCTGACCCGCGCCTGACCGGTTCGCGTCGGCCGCAGCGAACTTGAACGGCCAGTCAAACCCGTGGGAGGATGCCGCCATCCCGGCGACCGGAGGCAGCGATGGGCGACGACGACGCGATCAGGACGGCGTTCCACGACGTGACCGAGGCTCAGGGCGGCACGCACATCGCCGACGGCGGGTGGTTGTGGCTCGAGGGGTTCGGCGACGTAGCGAAGGAGTACGCCGCGATCCGAGACGACGTCGCGGTGTGGGATGTCTCGCCGCTCAACAAGTGGGATCTCCGCGGGTCCGACGCGCTCCGGGCCGCCCAGACGTTGTTCAGCAACGACGCGCTCGGGCTCGACGTCGGGCAGGCGCGCTACGGGGCGTTCCTGGACGCCGATGGGCTGATGGTCGACGACGGGACCGTGTTCAACACCGGCGCCGGTCACTGCTGGGTGATGACCAACGGGAAGGACCACGACGACTACTTCGGCGAGGCCCTGCGGGACCTCGACGTCGAGTTCGAGTGGATCGCGCCGCGGATGCCACACCTGGGCGTGATCGGACCGCGCTCGCGAGAGGTCGTGCGGAAGCTCACCGACGCCGACGTGGACGCCCTCCGCTACTTCCGGTTCCTCCCCGAGCCCGTGAAGGTGGCCGGGGTCGAGGTCTATCTCTCGCGCACCGGCTACGGCGGCGAGCTGGGGTTCGAGTTGTTCCTGACCGATCCGACCGATGCGGAGGAGCTCTGGAACGCCGTGGTGGGGGCCGGCGCCACGCCGTTCGGGGCCGAGGCGATCGAGCTCGCTCGGATCGAGGCGGGGCTGATCGTCACCGACTACGACTACGAGGCCCACCAGCGGACGCCCTACGACTTCAACCTCGACCGGTTCGTCCGGCTGGACGCGCCGGGCGAGTTCCTCGGCAAGGAGCGGCTCCGCGACGTCGCTGCGGCACCGCCCAACCGGCTGGTGACCCTGCGCTACGAGGCGGATGCCCTGCCCGAATACGGCGCCGCGGTCACCAAGGGCGGCGAGGAGATCGGCGTGCTGACGAGCCCGACCGAGACCCCCAGGTTCGGGAAGATCGGCATCGCGATC
>CBRGMI010000144.1:0-5128 GCA_967797495.1 uncultured bacterium | reverse complement strand
CGAGCTCCTCGATCGCCGGCCACGGGCGCTCGGGGTTCACGTGGTCGGGCGTGAGCGGGGAGACCCCGCCCCAATCGTCGATCCCCGCGTCAAGCAGTCGGGTCTGCTGCTCCGGGTCGGACAGGTTCGGCGGCGCCTGGACGTGCATCCGCGGCCCGAAGACGACCCGCGCCGTCGCCACGGTGGCCAGGAACTCCTCGTCGCCCGGCTCGGGCGCGTCGTGCATCGCGGTTCCGGGCTTGGCCCGGAAGTTCTGGACGATGACCTCCTGGACGTGCCGGTAGCGCCGATGCAGCTCGCGGATCGCGAGCAGCGACTCTGCGCGCTCGGCGAGGGTCTCGCCGATCCCCACGAGGATGCCCGTCGTGAACGGGATCGCCAGACGCCCGGCGTCCTCGATCACGCGGAGCCGGACGGCCGGGACCTTGTCCGGCGAGCCGAAGTGCGGCCCGCCGCGTTCGGACAGGCGGTCGGAGGAGGTCTCGAGCATCATCCCCATCGAGGGAGCGACCTGCTTGAGCCGCGCCATCTCCTCGTACGACATGACCCCGGGATTGAGGTGCGGGAGCAGCCCCGTCTCCTCGATCACGCGGATCGCGGCCGCCCGGACGTACTCGAGCGTCGAGCGGTACCCGCGTTCGGCGAGCCACGCGCGCGCCACCGGGTAGCGCTCCTCCGGCCGGTCGCCGAGCGTGAACAGCGCCTCCTTGCACCCGAGACGCCGGCCCGCCTCGGCGATCGCGACGACCTCCTCGGGCGACAGGAACGGCCGTTCGAGCCTGGCGGGCGGCTTGGCGAACGTGCAGTAATGACAGTGGTCGCGACACAGCATCGTGAGCGGGACGAAGACCTTGCGCGAGTACGTCACGGTGCCGCCGTGTCCCAGCTCGCGCAGGTGCGACGCGAGGGACATCAGCCGTCCCAGGTCCGGACCACGCGCCCCGAGCAGGGCCTCGATCTCGTCGACCGACAGCGCCTTGCCGGCGCCCGCGCGGGCGAGCGCGCGCCGAAGCGCGTGCGCGGTCGTGGCCTCGGCCATCCGTTCGCGAGCGTACTACGCTGCCGTGGATGCGGGTGACGGCGCTCGCCGGCGGGGTCGGCGCGGGGAAGTTCCTGCGCGGGCTCGTGCGCGCCGTTGCGCCGGAGGCGGTCACCGTGATCGCGAACACCGGCGACGACATCACGATGCACGGGCTGCACGTGTCGCCCGATCTCGACTCGGTGACGTACTGGCTCGGCGACGTCTTCGATCGCGAACGCGGATGGGGTCGCCGCGCCGAGACCTTCCGCGCCACCGAGGAGCTGCGATCGTTCGATCCGGAGCAGGCGTGGTTCAACCTCGGCGACCTCGACCTCGCCACCCACCTGTATCGGACGAACCTCCTGGCGGCGGGCGAGACGCTGACCTCGGCGACGGCCGCCATCGCCCGGCGGTTCGGCGTGGCGCCGCGGATCCTCCCGATGAGCGACGACCCGGTGACCACGCGGATCTCCGTGGTCGCCGACGGCGAGGAGCTCGACCTGCACTTCCAGGAGTACTGGGTCCGTCGCGGCGGACGCGACGAGGTGAAGGCCGTTCGGTACGAGGGGGCCGAACGCTCGCGACCCGCGCCCGGCGTCCTCGAGGCGCTCGCGGACGCGGACGCGATCGTGCTGTGCCCGTCGAACCCGGTCGCCTCGCTCGGTCCGATCATCGCGGTGCCGGGCATCCGCGACACCATCGGGGCGCGTCGCACCGACGTCGTCGGCGTGAGCGGGATCGTTGCCGGCGCGCCGCTCGCGGGGATGGCGGACCGGCTGATGCCGGCGGCCGGCGCCGAGGTGACCGCGGCCGGTGCCGCGGAGTGCTACCGGGGACTCCTCGGCGCCTGGGTCGTCGACGACCTCGACCGCGCGCTGATCCCTCGGATCGAGGCCACCGGGCTGCGTGTCGGCGCGACCGACTCGATCATGAACGACGACGGGAAGGCGGAGGCGCTCGCGCGGTTCGCGCTCGGTCTGCTGGGGTGATGGGGGCGACCCCTCCCGCATGAGCATCCAGGTGCTGCCCGTCCAGGGGCTCCCGGAGGTGCGACCGGGCGACGATCTCGCCACGCTCCTTGCCGGACCGCTCGGCGCGATCGGCCTGGGCGACGGGGACGTGGTCGCGGTCACGCAGAAGATCGTGTCCAAGGCCGAGGGACGCCTCGTCCCCGAGCGGGATGGCGGCCGCGACGCGTGGGTCGAGCGCGAGACGCGCCGCCTCGTCGCCAGGCGCGGCGACCTCGTGATCGCCGAGACGCGCCACGGCTTCGTGTGCGCGAACGCCGGCGTCGACGCGTCGAACGTCGAGGAGGGGTTCCTCACGCTGCTCCCGGAGGACCCGGACGCCTCCGCGGAACGGCTCCGCCGCGACCTGAGCGAACGGCTCGGCGTCGAGGTGGCCGTCGTGATCACGGACACGTTCGGCAGGACCTGGCGGCGCGGTCTCGTGAACGTCTCGATCGGCTGCGCCGGCATCCCGGCGCTCGTCGACCTCCGCGGCATCCCGGACCACCAGGGCCGCCGGCTCGAGGCGACGATCGTGGCGCTCGCCGACGAGGTGGCCGCCGCGAGCGGGCTCGCCATGGGCAAGACGGCACGGGTCCCGGTGGCGATCGTCCGGGGCGTCGAATTCGACCCGGCATCGGTACCCGCGTCCGAGATGGTCCGCCCGCCGGAGGAGGATCTGTTTCGGACGTCCCCGCTCCTGTCGATCTCGGAGCGCCGAACGATCCGGGCGTTCGGGGACGGCGAGGTTGCGCGCGAGGCGGTGGAGGAGGCCGTCCGCGCCGCTTGCACCGCGCCGGCGCCGCATCACACGCGTCCGTGGTCGTTCACGGCGATCTGGACCTCGGCGGCCAGGCGGCGGTTGCTCCGAGCGATCGCCGACGCCTGGCGCGAGGACCTGCGACGCGACGCGACGCCGGAGGCCACGATCGAACGCCGGATCGCAAGGAGCGACGCGGTGCTCGGCGCCGCGCCCGTCCTGATCGTCCCGTGGATCCAATTCCGGGGCGCCCATCCCTACGCCGACGCCGAGCGCTCCCACGCCGAGCAGGAGATGTTCCTGTTGTCCGGCGGGGCGGCGATCCAGAACCTGCTCCTCGCGCTCTCGGCGCAGGGGCTCGCCTCGTCCTGGATCTCCTCGACGCTGTTCTGTCAGCAGGAGAGTCGCGCCGCGCTCGGGATGTCCGACGAGTGGTTCGCGCTCGGGACCGTCGCGCTGGGCCCGATGCCGGCGGGGGCCGCGTCGCCACGGCCCCCGCTCGACCTCTCCGAGCACCTGCGGACCGAGTGAGCCGGCCCGCAACCCCTCGGCCTAGACCACCCCGTGCACGAAATACCAGGCGAAGATCGCGGCCACGACGTACAGGAGCGGGTGGACGTCTCGCCACCTGCCGCGAAGCACCGCGATCACCACGTACGACAGGAACCCCGCCCCGACGCCGTTGGTGATGCTGTACGTGAAGGGCATCATCACGATCGTGAGCAGCGCCGGGATCCCGATGCCGGGGTCCGACCACGAGATGTCCTTGACGAGCACCATCATGAAGTAGCCGACGAGCACGAGCGCCGGCGCCGTCGCCTCCGGCGGGATCACACCCGCGATCGGCGAGAAGAACATCGCGAGCAGGAACAGCACGCCGACGACCACCGCGACGAGCCCCGTGCGACCGCCCTCCGAGATCCCCGACGCGCTCTCGATGTAGGTGGTGTTCGAGGACGCGGACGCGGCGCCGCCGGCCGCGGCCGCGAGCGAGTCGATCAGCAGGACCCGCTTGATGCCGGGGAGCCTCCCGTTCGAGTCGAGCATCTTCATCTCGCCGCCGAGGCCGATGACCGTGCCCATCGTGTCGAAGAAGTCCGACAGCATCACGGAGAGCACCACCGCGAGCGCGGTCGCCGTACCGAGCACCGAGAAGAAGTCGAACGAGAACGCGCCCACCAGCCCGAAGTCCGGCGTGTCGACGACCTTGTCCGGGATCGCCGCGATCCCGTTGCCCCAGATCGACAGGTCCTTCGCCTCGTTCACGATGACGGCCAGCACCGTCGAGACCAGGATCCCGATCAGCAGGGCCCCCTTGACCCTGCGCGCCACCAGCGCCGCGCTCAACCCGAGCCCTACGACGAAGATGCCGATCGGCCACGTCGTGAGCTCGCCCACGAGCGCGAGCGGCGTTGGGCCTGTGTTCGTGACCACCCCGGCGTTCACCAGGCCGATCAGCGCGATGAACGCCCCGATGCCGATCCCGATCGCACGCTTGAGGTCCATCGGGATCGCGTTCAGGACCGCCTCGCGGACGCCGGTGAGGACGAGGATCGTGATGACGACGCCCTCGACGACGATGACGCCCATCGCCTGCGGGAACGAGAGCCCGTTCGCGGCGACGAGCGTGAAGGCGACGAAGGCGTTCAGCCCCAGCCCCGCGGCGAGCGCGAACGGGTAGTTGGCGACCACCCCCATCAGGATCGTCATCACACCGGCGACGAGCGCCGTCACCGTCAGGACCTGCGCGAACGGAAGGCCGAGCGGCTCGAGGTCGGGGACCCCCGCGAAGCCGAGGATGGCCGGGTTCACGAACAGGATGTAGGCCATCGTCAGCCACGTCGTGAGGCCGGCGACGATCTCGATCCGCACGGTGGAACCGCGCTCGGAGATCTTGAAGAACTTGTCGAGCCCGCCGACCGGCGGCGTCCCTACGCGAACCACGTTCCCGCTACCCGTGTCCGTGCGCGCCATGCCTCCCCCTTCCGGCCGGCACGAAACGCCGGCCAGCGCCGTGGGGAAGTCGGCCGAAGCATAGGAAGGTGGGTGGGCCGCCGCAAGGCTCCGGGCTCAGAACGGACCCGCCGATCGCACCCGGAGATGGGATCGGCCGAACCGCTCACTTCCTCGCTATCCTGGGTGACCGCCTACGGGCGGAACCAGAGATGGCCAACCCAACCTCGAAGCAGCGTCTGACGAAGGCCGAACGCAAGGAGGAGGCCCGGCGTCAGCGTGTCGAGCTCCAGCGCAAGATGGCGAGGAGCCGCCGCAACCGCAGGGTCGCGATCGGCGTCGTCGTCGTCCTGATCGCGGGGGTCGCCGCGTTCGCCCTCACCAGGC
>CBRGMI010000143.1:0-5133 GCA_967797495.1 uncultured bacterium | reverse complement strand
CCTCGCCACGCCGTCGGCGCACCACGCGCAGGTCCGCGGCGAGGGGCCGTGGCCGGAGGAATCCGTCGAGCAGGCGGTCGCGTGGGAAGACGGCCTCATCACCTACGTCGGCCCCGCCGACGGTCTCGCGGGCGTCGAGCCCGAGTGGTTCGAGGGCTGCACGATCGTTCCGGGGTTCGTCGACTGCCACACGCACCTGCCGTTCGCCGGATGGCGGGCGGACGAGTTCGAGGCGCGTCTAGCCGGGGTCTCGTACCGCGACCTGCACGGCCAAGGCGGGATCTACCGGAGCGCGCGCATGCTCGCGGCGGCGAGCGACGACGAGGTGCTCGCCTTCTGCCGGTCGCTCGTGCAGGAGATGGCCGAGCACGGGACCACGGCGCTCGAGCTCAAGACCGGGTACGGGCTCTCGGTCGAGGCCGAGCTCCGACAGGCCCGCCTCGCCCGGCGGCTGTCCGAGGAGGCGCCGCAGACGTGTTCGGTCACCCTGCTCGCCTGCCACGCCGTGCCCGAAGGCATGGAGCGCGCCGACTGGGTCCGCGTCGTCTGCGACGAGCTGATCCCCGCGGCCGCGAGCGAGCGTCTCGTCGACGCGGTCGATGTCTACGTGGAGGACATCGCGTTCTCCGTCGACGACCTCGCGGAGGTCGCGCGGTGCGCCTCGGACGTCGGGCTCCCGCTCCGCTGCCACGCCGACCAGCTCGGACCCTCGGGCGCGGCCGAGGCCGCCGTCGCGCTCGCCGCCAGGAGCGCGGACCACCTGAATCACGTCTCGGCGACGGGGATCGCGGCGCTCGGTGGCGCCCCGGCGACCGTCGCGGTCCTGCTGCCCACGTCGACGTTGTTCCTGGGCTCGTCGCCGCCGGACGTCCGAGCCCTGCTCGACGCCGGCGCGGCGGTTGCGATCGCGACCGACTTCAACCCCGGCACCTCGCCGGTGCTCTCGATGCCCGAGGCGATCGCGATCGCGTGTTCGCTCTACGGGCTCCGACCGCTCGAGGCCCTCGCGGCCGCAACGATGAATGCCTCCGCTGCACTCGGTTTGGCGCCGGAGCGGGGTACGCTTTCGCCCGGCAGGCCCGCCGACCTCGTGGTCCTCGACGGCGACGCCTTCCGGCTGGTGCCGTACCGGCCGGGCCACAATCCGGTGGTCCGGACGTTCGTCGACGGCGAGAGGGTTGGAGGACGTTGAAGCGGTTCGCGGGGCTCCTGCTGGTCGTCACGGTCGTGCTGTTGGTCCCGACCACGGCCCCCGCCCAGACCGGCGTCACGATCACGCTGTCGGCGTCCCCCGGCAGGATCACGTTCGGCGAGCACGTGCGGCTCTCGGGCTCGTCGACGGGGGCACCCGCCGGATCCACGGTCGAGATCCGCAACGCCGCCGACCTGGCGGTCGCGTCGGCGACCACCAACGCGTCCGGCGATTTCTCGGCCAGGCTCGAGCCGTCGGGGTCCGACAGCTACGTGGCCGTGCTGGGCGACGGCGTGAGCGGACCCGTGAACGTCGGGGTCCGCGCGGTGGTCTCGGCTCGGATGGGACAGGTCCGGCTGTTCGACCACGTCGTGGTCCGCGGCAGGGTCGGCCCCGCGCGGCCGGGCTCCTCCGTCGTGGTCCAGCTGATCAAGGACGGCCGAACCATCGAACGCCGCCCGGTGATGATGGGCTCGGCCGGTGGGTTCCGTGCGAGGTTCACGATCCCGAAGCCCGGCACGTACCGGGCGAAGGCGTCGTTCTCGGCACCCGACCTCCTGAGGGGCGGCGCGAGGACCCACGCCGATGCCACCCCGCTTCCGTACCTGTCGTCGGGTTCGTCGGGTCGATTCGTGAGGCTGCTCGAAGGGCGGCTCGTCGACCTGCACTACCGGCTCGTAGGAACGAAGGACGGCCGGTACGACTTCCGAACCGCCGACGCCGTCGTCGCCTTCCACAAGGTGCAGCGCATGGAGCGTTCGGACGCGGTGAACGAGGCCACCTGGCGGAGGCTCGCGAGTCCGATCCGACCGCAGGCCCGCCGCACCTGGCAAGGCTTCCATTTCGAGGTCGACCAGACCAAGCAGGTGCTCTACACGGTGGAGGACGGCGACATCACGAACGTGCTCCACGTCTCGACCGGAGCGGGCGGCCTGACCCGCGACGGCGCGTTCCGCGTGCGGGCGAAGATCGCGGGCTTCAGCCCGAACCACCTCTACTACCCGAGCTACTTCGATGGATATCGGGCCCTCCACGGCTGGACCGAGGTGCCCACCTACGCGGCCAGCCACGGCTGTGTTCGGATCCCCTACTGGAACGCGCGGTGGGTGTACGGCCTCGCCGACTACGGCACCCCCGTCGTGATCTACCACTGATCGCTCCCGGACGCGATCAGTCCAATCGACCCAGGGTTGCCTCCACCGACTCGAGCAGCGCACCCGTGCGCAGGAGATCCGTCACGGCGGCGATGTCCGAGCCGAGCTCGCGGTCGGCGTCGAGGAACGCGACCCGCGCCCGGATGGCATCCCGGGCCGCTCCCGTCGCGGCGGACGGCTCGAGCGGCGCGCGTAGGTCGAGCGCCTGCGCCGCCACCAGCGCCTCGAGGGCGATTACGACCTCGGCGTTCGAGAGCACCTCGCGCGCGTGGCGGGCGGCCGTCATCCCCATGCTCACGTGGTCCTCCTGCCCCGCGCTCGAACCTATCGAATCGACCGAGGCGGGATGCGCGAGCGTCTTGCACTCGGACACGAGCGACGCGGCCGTGTACTGCACGAGCATGAAGCCCGAGTTCAGGCCGCTCTCGGCGACCAGGAACGCCGGCAGCCCGTTGTTCCGCGTCGGATCGAGCAGCCGGTAGAGCCTGCGCTCGGCGATGCTCGCGAGCGGGACGAGCGCGGCCGCGAGCGCGTCGAGGGCGACCGCGACCGGTTGGCCGTGGAAGTTCCCACCCGAGAGCACCTCATCGTCGTCCGGCAGCACGATCGGGTTGTCCGAGACGGAGTTCGCCTCGACCTCGAGGACGCCGCGGACGAACCGGAGCACCTCGCGCGTTGCCCCGTTCACCTGCGGCGAGCACCGGAGCGAATACGCGTCCTGCACGAGATGCGTGCTGTCGCGGTGCGACGCGACGATCGCGCTCCCCTCGAGCAGCCGACGGAGGTTCGACGCGGAGGCGACCACGCCCGGGTGCGGGCGGAGCGCCGTGAGCCGCTCGTCGAAGACCCTGTCCGAGCCCAGCGCGGCCTCCACGCTCATCGCGGCCGTGACGTCGGCCGTCCGGACGAGCCGTTCGGCGCGGGCGGCCGAGAGGATCCCGATCGCGAGCATGCCCTGCGTCCCGTTGACGAGCGCGAGTCCCTCCTTGGCCTTGAGCCGGAGCGGTTCGAGCCCGGCCGACCGAAGGACGTCGCCGGCGGGCCGAGGTGTTGCGTCGACGAGCAGCTCGCCGCGGCCGACGAGCGGGAGCGCGAGGTTCGCGAGCGGGGCCAGGTCCCCCGACGCGCCGAGGGACCCCTGCTGCGGGACGACGGGGATCAGGTCGCGGTTCAGCATCTCGACCATGCGCTCGACCACCTCGGCGCGCACCCCCGAGTACCCGAGCGCGAGCACGTGCGCGCGGAGCAGCAGCATCGCGCGCGCCTCCTCGCGCGAGAGCGGCGGCCCGACGGCGGTCGCGTGCGAACGCACGATCCCGAGCTGGAGCGCGTCCGCCCGGTCCGGCTCGATGCGCTCGTTCGCGAGCGAGCCGAACCCGGTCGTCACGCCGTAGACCGTCCGGTTGGCGGCGACGGTGCGCTCGACGACGTCTCGCGCCGCCTCCAAACGGCTCGTCGCGTCCGGACCGAGCTCGACCTCGGCGCCGAGCGCCACCTCGACGACGTCCGCGAGCGACAGGGACTCCCCGACCCGGATCGGCACGGCGCAAGGCTACGGAGGGGACCCACCCCCGGCAAGCCGCGGGCGTTCTAGGCTGGAGGAGCATGTCGAACCCCTGGGACGATCTCGAACCGGAGGCGCCGAGGGCAGACCGGGTCTCGTCCGAGCACGCGGCCACCAGGCCACCGAAGGGACCCGGTGGCGTAACCGTCTTCGCCCGCGGAGCGACGAAGCGCTGTCCTCGCTGCGGCTCGGGCAAGCTCTTCAAGGGCTGGTTCCGGATCCGCGACCGGTGCCCGAGGTGCGGACTTCGGCTCGAGCGCGAGGAGGGCGGGTTCCTCGGCGCGATGACGATCAACTACATCGTGACCGCGGGCGTGTGGGTCGTGCTGCTCGTGGTCTGGCTCGTCGTCGACCTGCCCGACCTGCACGTGGCGGCGCTCACGATCGCCTCGCTCGCCGTCGCCGGCCTGTTCCCACTGCTCTTCTGGCCGTTCTCCAAGACGATCTGGGCGAGCGTCGACTACCTGATCTACCGAACGAGCCCGGACTACGGATCACGAGAGGCCGCCGACCACGCCAGCGGCAACGGCGGCCGTCACTGATCCTCGGTCCTTCGGAGCGCGTAGAAGGCGGGGCTGCGTCTGGGTGGGCGAGGAGGACTGGCGATCACCCTCTGCACGATGCCTCGACGATCGAGTTCCGCCCGGAGCGCGAGAGCGGCCGCGGTGTCCCGGCGGCTGAACGCCAGGGTCGTGGTGCCGAGCGTCCGAACCGCCTCCGCGTTGCCCCACTGGAACCAGAGGAACCTATGAGCCGGGACGTCGCGAAACGCGCGAACCGGCGCGTGATGCAAAGTCATCGCGTACCGGTGCGCGCTCGTCTGATCGAACACAGCGCTGACGCCGTCGAGGCCGACGTTCGTCTCGTATCGGAGCCGAACATACGGGACCCATCGGAGCCGCCGATCCGTCACCATCACGAACGTCCACGCCGCTCCCCCCGAGTCGATGTCGCCTCGTGCGGTGATGTCCTCGCATCTTCCGACGGCGATCACGCGCTCGTCCGGCTCGAGGCGAACGCGGAGATGTGCCTCACATGTCTGGAGGCGATCGTTCAGATACGCCACTGCGAGGCGCCCTCCCCGACGACCTCGGGCTATTCCCGCCAGGGCAATCGGACGCCGCGGTCGGCGGCCACCGCGAGTGCCTCCTCGTAGCCCGCGTCCGCGTGCCGCATCACGCCGGTCCCCGGGTCGGTCGTCAGGACGCGTTCGAGCCGCGCGG
>CBRGMI010000142.1:0-5150 GCA_967797495.1 uncultured bacterium | reverse complement strand
CTCCATGGGATCCCCGTGCTCGTGAAGGACAACATCGATACCGCCGATCGCATGAAGACGACGGCGGGGTCGTTCGCGCTCGGCGAGGTGACGCCGGCGGCCGACGCGTTCCTGGTCGGACGGTTGCGGGAGGCCGGCGCCGTGATCCTCGGCAAGGCCAACCTGTCCGAGTGGGCGAACTTCCGCTCGACGCGTTCGAGCAGTGGGTGGAGCGCACGGGGCGGCCAGTGCGTGAACCCGTACGACGCGGACCGGAGCCCGTGCGGCTCGAGCTCGGGCTCGGGCGTCGCGGTGTCGGCCAACCTGTCTGCCGTCGCCGTCGGCACCGAGACCGACGGCTCGATCGTCTGCCCCTCGTCGGTCAACGGCATCGTCGGCGTCAAGCCCACGGTCGGGTTGGTGAGTCGCTCCGGCGTCATCCCGGTGTCGCACTCCCAGGACACGCCCGGCCCGATGGCGCGAACGGTCGCAGACGCCGCGGCTCTGCTGACGGCGCTTGCGGTCGCCGACCCGCTCGACGCCGCGACGGCCGGGGCGGGTGTCGAACCCGACTACGCCGCGTTCGTCGACCTCGACGGGCTTGGGGATGCGAGGATCGGGGTGGCCAGAAAGCTCGCGGGCTTCAACGACCGCGTCGACCGACTGTTCGACGAGGCGCTCGGCGCGATGCGCGACCTCGGCGCCGAGATCGTCGACCCGGCCGATATCCCCCACACCGACGAGCTCGAGGACCCCGAGCTCGAGGTGTTCCTGTACGAGTTCAAGGCCGACCTCGAGGCGTACCTCGGTTCGTACGGCCCGAAGCAGCCACATCGGACCCTCGGGGACCTGATCGCATACAACGAGGAGCACGTCGATACCGAGATGCCGTTCTTCGGACAGGACCTCTTCGAGCAGGCCGCGGAGAAGGGACCCCTGACCGAGCCTGCGTACCTCGAGGCGCTCGCCGCCTGCCGGCGTCTCTCACGGGCCGAGGGCATCGATGCGGTGATGGACGACCAGGGACTGGACGCGCTCGTCGCGCCCTCGAACGCGCCCGCGTGGCGCATCGACTACGCCAACGGCGATCATTACGTGGGCGGGAACTCGACGCCCGCGGCCGTCGCCGGCTACCCGACCGTCACGGTCCCGATGGGGTTCGCGTTCGACCTGCCGATCGGGATCTCCTTCATCGGACGCGCGTGGAGGGAGGGGACGCTGATCCGGCTGGCCTCGGCGTTCGAGCACGCGACGGGTCACCGACGCCCGCCCGGTCTCGGGCGAATTTCGTCGCCAGATCGACGCGATCGTGCGCGAACGACAGGTGCGCGACCGCACGCCAAGGCCGGATAATCGAGCCAGGACCGCCGCGAGGGGAGGCTTGCGATGGAAGGCTCCGCACCCACCACGTCCTCGGACCAGGGGCTCGCGAGGGAGGCGATCGGTCTCCGCGAGGTCTTCTTCCAATCCGTCACGCACATGGCGCCGGCGGCCGCCGTCGCGTTCTCGATCATCGTGGGGGCGAACTTCGCCTCGGGCGCCCTGCCGCTGTCGGTGATCTTCGCGCTGGTCGGCTGCCTGCTGGTGGCGATCTCGATCGGCCAGCTCGCGAAGCACCTGCCCTCGGCGGGCGGCTTCTACACGTACACGGCCAGAGGGATCCATCCCTCGATCGGGTTCCTGGTCGCGTGGGGGTACGCGTTCGTCGAGCCGCTGGTCGCGCCCGCGCTGTTCCTGATCTTCGGGCAGGTGGTGGCCTCGACGCTCGACACCGAGTTCGGCTGGTCGTTCTCGACGTGGTGGTGGATCGCAGCGCTCGCGGCGGCGATCGTCGTGTTCCTGCTGGGGTTCTACGGCATCCAGATCAGCACGCGGGTCGGAACGCTGCTCGGGCTGTTCGAGATCGGCGTGTTCACGGCGCTGGCGATCTGGCTGATCGTCGACGCCGGCAGCGACAACACGTTGAAGGTGTTCGGCACGTCGTTCGCGACGGTACCGGGGTTCGAGGGGTTGTCGGGCGTGATCGCCGGGTCGGTGTACACGATCCTCGCGTTCATCGGGTTCGAGGCCGCGGCGCCACTGGCGGAGGAGGCCCGAGATCCGCGGCGCACGATCGGCCGTGCCGTGGTCCTGTCGTGCATCGGGATCGGCATTTTCTACGTGGTCACGACGTACGCGGCGGTCGTGTTCTTCGGACCCGGGCGATTCGCCGACTTCCCTCTGTCGGGCGGCGGGAACCCGTGGGACGCGCTGGCGCGGGCGGCCTGGGGCGCGGGCTGGGTGCTGGTGTTCCTCGCGATCGCGAACTCGGCCATCGCGAACTCGAACGCCGGCTCGAACGCCGCGACCCGGACGTGGTTCGCGATGGGCCGTATCCACCTGTTGCCGGCGATGCTCGGGCGGACCCATCCCAGGTACCGGTCGCCCCACGTGGCGGTGTTCGTGCAGTTCGTGATCGGGGTGGGCGTCGCACTGTGGCTCGGTGCCCAGTACAACAGCCCGTTCCTTGCATTCGCGATCCTCGGCACGATCATCGGTGCGGTCGTGATCGGGATCTACATGATGGTGAACCTCGCGTGCCTGCTCTACTACGCGCGCGAACAGCGGAACGAGTTCAACTGGTTCCTCCACGGCGTGATCCCGATCCTCGGGATCCTGGCGTTCGTCCCGGCGTTCCTGGTCGCGATCGGCGTCGGCGGATCGGTGTTCGACTTCGTCAGCAAGCTTCCGTACCCGTTCAGCGTAGTCGGGCCGGTGGTGGGGATCTGGTACGTGATGGGGATCGTGTACCTGATCTACCTCTCCGCGAGGAAGCCCGAGCGGCTGAAGGACACAGCGCGCGTGTTCATCGAGGAGGAGGTCGCCGAGGTGTCGGCGCCGATCTGACCGGCCTGAGCCGCCACGGGGTGCGGAGGCGTAGCCGCCGGTGAGCGATCTACGACTGATCGCAGCACGCGAACAAACCCGCTAGGGCATCCATCGACTTGGGCGAGGAGAGCCCGAATACAACAGCCCGCGCCGCACGGCGAGCCCGCGGTCCAGGCAGATTCCCGTTCGGGAGGCTCGGCGCGATGGGCGCTCGCCAATTCCCGGCCAAAATTCAGGCGGATCTCAGGGTTATCCATCCTAGAAGGACGATCTGCGCCACGAATAGCCCCTGAACCAGCAGAAGGGCGCCGCGTTCCTCTCCCAACGTGGTTTCCAAACGACTCGTGAGCTTCCTCTCCAGGTCGATCATGCTTGACAGCCATTCAACCGTTGGCTCTTGGTCGAGGCCACGGCCTCCGTCGGGCAGCTTCTGCAACGCCTCCTTCCTCAACTTCCGGTAGGGCCTCGGTGGGAAGACGGCAATCGTGCCGACCAGAACCATCGCGACGAAGGCGGCGAGCGCAAACTCAAACAGCAGCGTCGACCGACTGCCGTGAATGTCGTTGCTGAGAGCGCCGAACAGCGTTACGACGACGGCCGATGCCATCGAAAGCAGGCCGAGCTTTGATGTGATCGCTCTTCCCGCATCACGCAAGCGATCCCGTTCGCGCAACAGGTCTTCGTAGACGAATTTGAGTGTCTCTGGTTCTGACATCCCTCGAACTGTGACCCCGCTATCGACCTCGGTCAAACCGGCGGGGTCCTCAATCATCGCGGGGGCCGGCAACGTCGTTCCGATCGATGCCGCGAAGCGCTGACCCGGGCTTCGTGGTGGGCGCTGGAGGACTCGAACCTCCGACCGCTCGCTTGTAAGGCGAGTGCTCTACCTCTGAGCTAAGCGCCCGTCGTCAACCACGCGGGCTCGACCGGCTCGCCCCGGACGTGCCCGCAGGCCCGGCACACGACCTGCCCGAGCATCGCCGTGAGCCGGGTCGCGCCGCAGGACTCGCACCGGTCGAGCTGCACGGCCCAGTCCGGCCGCTCCTCCTGGCAGGAGGGGCAGACCAGGACCTGGCGTCCTCCGGAGGTCGCCCGCACCCACGGCCGCTCCCGCTTCTCGGGGTCGTAGGTGGGCCGGCCACAGAGGTAGCACGTCGGCTGGTGCTCCGGCGCGATCGGTTCGTCGGTCGAGACCACGGTGGACAAGGATATCGGCAGGACCCCTATCCCCCCTGATCGGACGTCTCGAAGTTGGCGCCCTCCAGGTGAACCTGGGTCCCGCCGGCGTGGCGGACCATCACGCCGCCAAGCCCGTACACGCGCCAGCGCTGCCCGTCTCCAAGGATGGCCGTCCGCTCGTCGATCCCGACGAACCACGAGCCCGACGGGATCCGCGACATCACCACCGACCGAAGGCCCGGGATCACCTTCACCTTGTCCCAATGCACGCCGAACGAGACGTGCGGCACCAGCCCGAGCCCGAAGACCCACCCGGTCCGAACGCCGCGTTCGCGGCGCTGCTCGCGCGACTGGCTCGCGATCAGCGCGCCCGCGCTGCACCCGGCGAACACAGCACCCTCGTCCAGGGCGTCCTCGAGCGCCTGCCACAGCCGGGTCCCGTGGATCGTCGCCGCCAGGTGCTGCGGCTTGCCGCCGGAGAAGAAGACCATCGCGGAGCCCTCGAGCGCCCGAGCGTGCTCCTCGCGCTCCGCGTCCTCACGCGTCTTGACTGGCACGAGCCGTGCATCGATCCCCGCCGTCGCGTAGTGCTCGAGCGCCATCCGCCCCCATCGCCCGAACACGTCCTCGCCCTCGGTCGAGCTCGCCGTCGGGAGCACGGCGACGGGGCCGGTCCGGCCGTTGAGCGCCGCGGCCTCGATCTCGTTCGACCACGGCTCGAACTCGCCGGAGCCCATCAACAGGAAGGTTCGAGCCTTCTGCGCCACGCGCCGAGGGTACCTACGATGGAGCGAGGAGGTGTCGCGGATGGATCAGCCGGTCGAGGAGCACGCGGAGCAGGGGATCTTGAAGACGGTCGAGGCGGCGGGCGACGTGACGGTCGAACGCGCGCTCGTCGGCGTCGTCAACGGGCGCGACGTCTCGATCACGCAGGCGGGAGCCGGTCCGATCGCGGCGCAGGGCGACGTGCGGATCCAACAGGGCGGGTGCGGACCCGTGCTCGTCGGCGGCGACCTTCGGATCCACCAGGGTGGCTGCGGGCCGGCGATGGTTCGCGGCAACCTGTCGATCCAGCAGGGCGGGACGCAGAGCGTGCTCGCCGCCGGCAACGCGACGGTCGGCCA
>CBRGMI010000141.1:0-5154 GCA_967797495.1 uncultured bacterium | reverse complement strand
ACGGCCGACATGTACACGCCCTGCCCCTCGCCGACCGGTGCCTGCGAGTCGAAGATCACGATGCTCAGCTCCGAACGCGCCGCCAGGTTGCGCGAATGCTGCGCCTCCGGGGAGGAGACCCAATAGAGCTCCGAATACGTGAATGGCGCGTAGTAGACGGGCGAGACCCACGGTCGTCCACCCTCGTCGGCGGTCCCGAGCACCATGTACCGGTTGCCATCGATGATGGTCCGCGCGACCTCGTCGAGATCCATCGTCCTCCTTGCGGAACGCGGCTCAGCTCGAGAAGAACTCCATCAGCACCGGTGCGAGGAGCGCCGGATCGACCTCGTGGGTCTGGCCCTGCATCGTCAGCCGCTCGGCGTTGGGGAGGACGTCGGCGAGCTGCTCCACTGCGTTCCGCATCGACGGCGGGCTCGCCCCGCCGTCGATCACCAACGTCGGGATCGTGACCGAGGACCACCGATCGGCGGACAGGGGCTTGCCGACCATGTTGTCGCCCATGATCACCCCGTCGTACCAGAGGGTGTGCGCCAGGGCCTCCAGCGACGGCCAGAACGGTGACTCCCTCATCGACGGGATGGCCTCGGCCGGCGCGCCGACGCCCGTGATCATGAAGTACTCGACCGCCTCGCCTCGGTGATCCGTGGCCGCCAGTTCCTTCAGATGCGACACGTAGTCGTCGGGCAGCGGCGGGCGCGAGTCGTCGACGATGAACGGCGGCTCGTAGAGCACGAGCTTCGCGATGCCCGGGGTCTCGAGCGCGGCCTCGAGCGCGAGCACCGCGCCCGACGAGTGACCGAACGCGAACGCGGTCCCGCCAGCGTCCTCGACGAGCGCCTGGAGGTCCTCGACCTCGCGTTCGACCGCGTACGGCCGTGTGTCGCCGCTATCGCCGCGGCCGCGGCGGTCGTAGGTGTACACCGTGAAGCTCGGGGCGAGGAGTCCCGCCAGGGTCGCGGCGGCATGGCGATCGTTCAGCGCGCCGCCCACCACGACGAGAGGGGGCCCCTCCCCCCACGTGTCGAACGCGATCGTCGTCCCGTCCCTCGAGGTCGCCGTGGTCATCTCGTTCCCATCGTGAGGTCGTCGATCCCGCATCGGGCCGCAAGGACCGTCGCGATGAGGGTCACGCCGCCTCCTCGGTGGCCGGCGGGATGTTCTGGTTGCGTCGGAACAGGTTCGTCGGGTCGTAGCGCGCCTTGATCGTCCTGAGCCGGTCCCACGTCGGCCCGGGGTAGGCGTCGCGGATCCGCGCCTCGCCGTCGAAACCCAGGAAGTTGACGTACGCGCCGTCGTCCTCCTGCTTGAGGGCGGTGGCGAGGCTCTCGATCCACGGCCCGTGCACCTCGATCTCCTCGGGCCGTTCGTAAAGCGCGGCGCAGTTCACCATGATCCTGCTCCCGCGGTGCGCGAACGCGGTCGCGTCGACCGGCACTCGCGCCATCGCACCGCCGAGCGTCCGGAGCTGCGCGACCCCCATCATCGCGGTCGAGGTCGCGAGGTGCTCCAAGATCGTCTCGGCCTCGGGACGGCCGATCGACTCGACGAACATGGTGTGCGCCGTTGCGACCGGGTGGTAGTCCTCCTCCTCCGGAGGGTAGACCTCGGGGTACGGCATCGGCCGGAGCATGTCGGCGAGCGGCTCGGTGAGCGCGCGGAACGGTGCCAGGGCTCGCTGACCGGCCTCGACGCCGCCGGCGTACGTCATGAGCGCCATGATCGAGAGCTTGCCGTGCAGCTCCTCGGGCACGAACGGCATCGGCGGCGCCCGCATCACGTTGGCGATCGACGAGAGCTCTTCGGGCGCGGCCTCGGCCTCGGCCATGAAGCCCTCGATCGTGTCGACCGTCGCGGGGAGCATGAGCATGCCGCCGACCACGGTGTCGATCGGTTGCAGGGCGAACCTGAACCGGGTCGCGACGCCGAAGTTCCCCCCGCCGCCGCGGATCGCCCAGAACAGGTCGGGTTCGTGCTCGGCGTCGACGTGGTGGAGCTCGCCGTCGGCCGTCACGATCTCCGCGGCCAGCAGGCTGTCGATCGTGAGGCCATGCTTGCGGACGAGGTAGCCCACGCCGCCTCCGAGCGTGATCCCCCCGATCCCCACCGAACCCGTGTCGCCGAACCCGACCCCGAGGCCGTGAGCGTGGGTCGCGGTGGTGAACTCGAGCGCGGTCAGGCCGGTCTGCGCCCACGCGGTGCGCCTCTCGGCGTCGACGTCGATCGCGCGCAGGCCGGCGAGGTCGATCACGATCCCGCCGTCGGACACCCCCTGCCCGATCACGCTGTGGCCGCCGCTGCGCACGGCGAGCTCGAGCCCGGTCTCGCGCGCCAGCGCGATCACGCGGGCGATGTCCACCTCGTCGGCGACGCGCACGATCACCGCGGGGTACAGGTCGAACCCGCCGTAGAAGACCGCGCGGGCCTGGTCGTACTCGGCGTCGTCGGGTCCGATCACCTGCCCCCTCACGTCGGTCCGGAGCTTGGGGATCGAGATGCTGGTCTGGGTGGTCATCGATGGCCTCCTCCCTCGGGGTGCTACGTGTCTCGACCGCGGTACCAACGCGAACTCATCGGCCAAGATGGTTTCACGCGCGTACTAGTTGGCAACCCGGGTTGGGGTTCCCCTTCTTCCCGGCGGCGTACGCCTGCCGGTACGTCATCGGCCCTACTCGTCTCGGAAATCCCAGACGCGCAGGTGGCCGGGTTCGAGGCGGCCGATCAACGAGTCGTAGCCGGCCTCGTGCACGTATTCGTGGCCCTTCTCCGGACCCACGTACCGGGTGGCGATCCGGACGGCGTCGGAGAGGTCGCCCGCGTCGAGCAGTCGGGCCTCCGTGCGGAGCTCCACGCCCCGGAGCGGGTCGACGGATTCGGCCACGACGATCGTGGCGCGTGGATCGCGACGGAGATGCCGGGTCTTGACGTCATCGGCAGCGAGCCACAGGTTGAACCCGCCGTCCCGCCACTCGTGCCACACCGGCGAGAGCAGGACCGATCCGTCGGGGCGAAGGGTCGCCAGGACCGCGACGAGCGGCTCGTCCAAGAGGCCACCCACGTCCTCGAGCGTCAGGTTCGTGCGCACGTCTCACGATAACCGGCCGGGTCCGACTACGTCGGCTGCGGGTTGCCCGCCCCAGGAGGGGTCTGCTAGGACTGGTCCTGTCCCCGATCCCTAGGAGGAAGCATGCGACGACGCATGGCATTCGCCTGCGCCGTGCTCGCGATGGCGACCGCCATCTCGGGCACGACGGCGCTCGCAGGCGGCAATGGCGGCTTCAGGACCTCGAGGCCCTCGATGCTCACGGCCGTGAAGAAGGGCGTCACCGTGACGCCGCTCCTGACCGTGGGGGACGAGCTGCCGAGCGGGTATCGGTTCGAGGCCATCCCGGACGGGATCTCGGTACGTCCGGTCGGCGGTGGGCTAACGGACCTGTTCGTGAACCACGAGACGAGCAAGGTGCCGTTCCCGTTCTCCTCGGCCACCCCGAGCGCGGCCGCCGGCCAGAGTGACTTCGACAACGCCCAGGTGAGCCAGCTCACCGTGAACGCGGCCGGGCGGGTGCTCGACGGCTCGTTCGTCATCGACAGCGGCGGCGGCTTCCAGCGCTTCTGCTCGAACTTCCTGGCTACGAGCAAGGAGGGGTTCGATCAGGACGTCTTCTTCACGAACGAGGAGTCCCCGGACTACGCGATCCGGCAGGAAAACTCGTGGCCGCCGCCCCTCAGCAACGCGGGAGCCGAGGAGAACGGCGTCGTGGTCGCACTGGATCCGGACACCGGCGACTACGAGACCATCTACGGCATGGGCCGGTTCAACCACGAGAACAACGTCGCGATCCCGGGCTACGACGACCTGGTCGTCCTCTCGGGCGACGACACGTTCACCAGCGGAACGCTGACGCTCCCGCCGGGCCCGAACCCCGCGGCGACCGCACCCGCCCAGTCCCAGCTGTACTCGTACATCGCCTCGGACACGGACGCGCTCCTCGGCGACGAGGGCGACCTCTGGGCGTTCGTCTCGGACAACTCGAGCTTCACCAACTACTACGACTTCGTCCCGGGCTCCACCCAGTCGATCACGGGTCACTTCATCAAGGTGCCGAAGAACATCGCCACCGGGAAGGACACCGACGGCTCGGAGCTGACGTCATCGGATGTCGGATACCCCGCCCCCGATGGGGGCTGGCAGACCGATCTCCGTACCAGCGGTCCGGCCGTCCCGATCGACGGTCCCCAGTGGGTGCTCGAGTACTGGAGCCACCTCAACCACGTCTTCCAGTTCGTTCGGGTGGAGGACCTGGCGTACGACAAGCGGCCCGGGATGGGCAACGTCGTCTACTTCGCCGATACCGGCCGCGCAACGTCCGGTGCCCCCGGGGCGGGCAAGTCCACGAACGGCCGGATCTGGAAGATGGTCCTCGATCCCGACGACCCGAAGCAGGTCGACTCGCTCTCCATCTTCCTCGACGGAGACGACAGCGCCGTCCAGGCGCCGGGCGAGATCCATCAGCCCGACAACGTCGAGACCACGAAGACGGGCCTCCTGGTGACCGAGGATCCCGGTGGGAACAACCAGTTCAACCCGGGTGATGCGAACGCGACGCCGGCGCGGCTCTGGTACGTCCCGTTCTCGGGCAGCCCTCAGGTCGTGGCCAAGGTGGACCAGTCCGCCGACGGGGGTCCGACCGACGTCGGCCCCTCTCCGACGCCCGACCCTTCCATCGGCAAGCTCGGCACGTGGGAGTCGACTGGCATCGTCGACGCGTCGGCGGCGTTCGGGACAGGGGCCTACCTCATCAACGTCCAGGCCCACACGCTCTGGATCGAGACGGCGCCGGGTCCGGACACGTTCATCGGGCTCGACACCCTGCCGAACGATCCGGACTTCACGTTCAAGCGCGAAGGAGGACAGCTGCTGCTTATCCGCATCCCCGGGATCTAGCCGAAGTTCGAACGCAGAAGGGGCGCCCTTCGGGGTGCCCCTTCGCGTTCGTCCCTCTACGGTGTTCCGACGATCGGGTGCAGGAAGTGCTCGAGGGCGGGCGACACGGGCTCGAGCGCCCACGAGAGATCCGCAGCTGTGACCCACGGGTGCCGGAAGTGCTCGAGGGCGGGCGACACGGGCTCGAGCGCCCACCAGAACCAGGTCGT
>CBRGMI010000140.1:0-5165 GCA_967797495.1 uncultured bacterium | reverse complement strand
CCGCAACCGGGCGTGCTGAACAGCTTCGTCGAACAGGGCGACCTGCTCCCGATCGAGGACTTCGCCGGCGACGTGGTGGACGAGAACTACGCTCCCGGCGCTCGTGACGTCGGCTCGGTCGATGGCACGCTGTACGCCGTGTGGTTCAGGGCCGCCCAGAAGTCGACCGTCTGGTACAACGTCAACGTCTTCAACGATGCGGGCGTGGAGCCGCCGGCGGACTGGGACGCGCTCGGGTCGTCGGCGCAGACGATCTCCGACTTCGGCGTCACGCCGTATTCGCTGGGTGCTGGTGACGGCTGGACCCTGTCCGACCTGTTCGAGAACATCTACATCCGAACGGCGGGACCGGATATGTACGATCAGCTCGCTACGCACGAGATTCCGTGGACCGATCAATCCGTGAAGGACGCCCTGGGCGTCATGGCCGACATCGTCGGCGACGATGGCTTGATCGCAGGCGGCGTCTCCGGCGCGCTGCAGACCGATTTCAACGGGTCGGTGACCCAGGTCTTCGCCGATCCACCGGACGGGGCCCTGATCTTCGAGGGGAACTTCGTTGCTGGCGTCATCACCGGCGAGACCCAAGCCAAGGTCGGGACCGACGCCGACTTCTTCGATTTCCCATCGATCGACGGATCGCCGCCCGCCGTCGTCGGCGGCGGGGACCTCGCGGTCTTGCTCAAGGACAGCGAGGGTGGGCAGGCGCTCATCCGATACCTGGCGACCCCCGAGGCAGCGGAGATCTGGGCCGGGCTCGGCGGCTACATCTCGCCGAACAAGAACGTGCCGGTCACGGCGTACACGGACCCGGTGGACAAGCGCGCCGCCGAGGCGCTCATCAACGCGGGTGATTCCGTCAAGTACGACCTGTCGGACCTGCAGCCCACGGAGTTCGGCGCGACGACCGGCCAGGGGATCTGGGGGATCCTGCAGGAGTTCATGCAGAACCCGAGCGACGTCGACGGGACGGCGCAGCAGCTGGAGGACGCGGCGAAGGCCGCCTACGGCCAGTGATCCCGCGATGACGACACGGAGCCTGCGACCGGGGCGGTGACCGGGCTGTGAGCGGGACGAGCCGGGACGATCGCATCCTGCGTGACGAGCCGCCGGCCATCGAGACGGCACCTCCGAGGAAGGACGTGCCCTCTCCGGTGACCGCCGGCACGGCGGCACCGGAGACGGGCGCAAGGCCGCCACCGGGGCGCCGGCGCAGGGTCTCGCTCGCTGCGGTGCTCTTCCTCCTGCCGGCGCTCGTTGTGCTCGGTGCCCTCGTCGTGTATCCGATCTTCTTCTCGATCGGCCGGAGCCTGTTCGACAAGGCCGGCGACGACTTCGTCGGTCTGGACAACTACGGGAAGATCTTCCAGTCCTCCGCAACGCTGACGGCGCTGAAGAACAACCTGATCTGGGTCGCGTTCGCCCCGGCGATCGTGACCTCGTTGGGCTTGATGTACGCCGTGATGACCGAACGCGTGCGATGGGGGACGGCCTTCAAGGTCCTGATCTTCATGCCGATGGCGATCTCGTTCCTGTCGGCGGGCGTCACGTGGAGGCTGATCTACGAGGAGAACCCGGACCTCGGGCTCGCCAACGCGGCCGCGCGGGGGATCGTCGGCGTCTTCCGACCGCCGGGGGAGTATCCGGGCGCACGCCCATCCGATGAGGATCTTCTCGCCCCTGCGGGGCAGGGCTACGCGACCTCAAAGAGCTTCTCGCCCGGCGACAGTTCGACGCTCGGACTCGTGGCGATACCGCCGGACGAGTTGCCGGCGGACGCGGTCGCTGCCGTCCAGCCGCCCGCACCCGACGGCGGGATCTCGGGCACCGTCTGGCTCGACTTCACGACGGGTGGAGGCGGCGAGTCCGGGGTGATCGACCCCACCGAGAGCGGCCTCCCGGGCGTCGAGGTTCAAGCGCTCCAAGGCGACGAGGTCGTCTCCTCCGCCACCTCGGCCCCGAACGGGACCTTCGTCCTGACGGACCTCCCCCAGGGGTCCTACCGGCTCGCCCTCGCCGGATCGAACTTCCGCGAACCCTTCGGCGGCGTGTCCTGGCTCGGACCAACCCTCGTCACGCCCTCCATCATCGTCTCCTACGTGTGGATCTGGGCCGGTTTCGCGATGGTGGTGATCGGCGCCGGCCTGGCTGCGATCCCCCGGGACGTGCTCGAAGCCGCTCGTGTCGAGGGTGCGAACGAGTGGCAGGTCTTCCGCCGGGTCACCGTCCCCTTGCTCGCGCCGGTGTTGGCCGTCGTCCTCGTCACCCTCGTGATCAACGTCCTCAAGGTCTTCGACCTCGTGCTCGTCATCGCGCCGGGCTCGGCGCAGCGTTCCGCGAACGTGATCGCACTCCAGATGTGGAAGACGGGGTTCGGCGCCCGTGACTTCGGTCTCGGGAGCGCCCTGGCCGTGTTCCTGCTGCTGTTAGTGATCCCGGCCATGCTGTTCAACATCCGGCGCCTGCGGGCGGAGGAGGGATAGATGGCTGCGACCGAGACGGCGACGGCGAAGGGGACGACACGATCGGGGCGGATCGTGAGGGCCGTCACCCACGGTCCGCTCTCGATCTTCCTCTTGATCGTCGCGATCCTGTGGCTCGTCCCCACGTTCGGGCTGCTGGTCGCCTCGTTCCGAACGGCCGCCGACAACAACGCAACCGGCTGGTGGACCGCGCTCACGCAGCCGGCGCAACTCACGCTCGAGCCGTATCGGAACCTGCTCGGCGACCCAGAGATGGTGCGGTCGTTCGTGAATACGGTGCTCATCACGATCCCGGCCGCGACGCTCGTCGTGCTCGTTGCCGCCCTGGCGGCCTACGCGTTCGCCTGGATGCGGTTCCCCGGCAGGGACGTGTTGTTCATCGTCGTGGTCGGCCTGCTTGTGGTGCCCCTGCAGATCGCTCTGATCCCGGTTGCCCGCCTCTACAACGTGCTCGGGCTATTCGGGACCATCCCCGGCGTCGTCCTGTTCCATCTGGCCTTCGGGCTACCGTTCGCGATCTTCCTCCTGCGGAACTTCTTCGTCGGGATCCCGCACGAGCTCCTCGAGGCCGCGCGGATGGACGGGGCGAGCGAGTGGCGCATCTTCGGGCGCGTCGTGATGCCGCTCGCACTCCCGGCGATCGCTTCCCTCCTCATCTTCCAGTTCCTGTGGGTGTGGAACGACCTGCTCGTCGCTCTCGTCTTCGCCGGGAGCGAGTCGCAGCCCCTCACGGTCACGATCCGAGAGCAGCTTCGGTCGTTCGGATCGAACATCGATGTGATCGCCCCGGGAGCGTTCCTTCAGCTGCTCGTACCACTGATCGTCTTCTTCGCCTTCCAGCGGTACTTCGTCCAGGGCCTGCTCGCGGGATCGACGAAGTGATATCCACCCGCGCCGGCCGGCTCTTCGCTTCAGCGGTGGCGGCGGTCATGATCGCGGCCGGGGTCACGGCGTTTGCGGCGCTCGGGTTCGCATCGCATCCACTCGTCTTCGAGGTTCCACCCGGCGAAGAGATCTCGCACGTGATCCTGGCCGTCCCCGAGGGCTCGGTCATCCGGCTGCAGCCGGGCGTGCACGGCACCTTCTTCATCGATCGCCGGGTCACGGTCGAGGGGACGCCGGGCGCGACCGTGCGTTCGCCGATCGTGGTCGCGGCCGACGGCGCGACCATCCGCGACGTGACGGTCGTGGGCGGCGAGAACGGCGTCTCGGTGATGGATGTGGACGGCGTAACGCTCGACCGGGTCACCGTGCGCGGCGCGTCGATGCACGGGGTGGAGGTCTCCGATGGATCGGCGACCGTGACCGACTGCGTGATCGAGCTCGAGGGCGAGTACGCCCAGGGGATCGAGGTGCGGAACTCGACCGGGCGACCGCGGAGCATCGTGCGAGGTTGCCGCGTTTCGGGCGGCCGCGAGGGCCTGCTCACGCACGTCGCTCGGGCCGAGTTCGTCGGCAACGAGGTGTCTGGTACGTCGCTGCGCGGGATCGCCGTCACCGAGATGAGCGAGGGTCTGATCGCGAACAACGATGTCCACGACGTCGCCGGAACGGCGCTGTACTGCGGCGACATGTCGCATTGCGAGATCCGTGACAACGTCGTCAGCGACGTCACCGCGGCACCCGGAGCCGGTCGTAGCGCCGAGGGCTACGGAGTGGTCGATTGGTACTTCTCGAGGATCCGGCTGGACGGCAACCGCTTCGCGGGTCTCGAAGCCCCCCATCCGGTTCGGGTCACCCTCGGCAGTACGCAGACGGACGCGTTCCCACTTACGATCTGGCCGCCGGGGTGGCGGGGAGCCCTGCCCGGCATCTGGGTGGCGGCGGCCGCCCTTGGGACGCTCGGTCTGGTGCGCCTCGGTCTCACGCCGCTGCTTCGCCGTCGGCGGCGTCGCCTGGCCGGTCGCGGGGGCCGTACGGTCGCCTCCGGCGCGGTCGCCGTGCTGCTGGCCGGCTTCGTGGTCCAGAGTTTCCACATGCTCGAGCACGTCGTCCAGGTGATCCAGGTGAACGTCCAGGACGCCGAGGTCCGCCGCGGTCTGGCCGGTGCTGCGTTCGACACCGAGTGGGTGCACTTCGGCTACAACCTCGCCGTCCTCCTGTTCCTCGTGTGGGCGTGGCGCATGACGGCGAGGCTGGATCCCTCCTGGCGTCCTGCCGCCGCCGGATACGGCTTCGTCCTGTCGGCGCTCCTGATCCAGACGTACCACCTAGCGGAGCACGTTGCGAAGATCATGCAGCACGTCACCAGCGGGCTCGACCCGGCACCTGGACTCATCGGGGATCAGTTCGGGCTCGTCTGGTTCCATTTCGGGATCAACCTCGCCGTGTACGCGGGTTTCGTGATCGCGATGGGCCCGCTGGTCGGGCCGGCGGTTCGCGAGGTCGTCGCACCTCGGCCCCGGCTCGCCGAGGCGAGCGCCCGAGCCACGTTCGGGTGACGCGGGAGATCCGGATTCGACGCGTCCGTCGCGAGGAGTGGGAGCGCGTCTGCGACCTGCGCCTGCGCGCCCTCGCCGACGCGCCCGATGCCTTCGGCTCCACGCTCGATCGGGAGCGGGGCAACGGCCGGGCCGAGTGGATCGGCTGGATCGAGGGCTGGGAGGGGGCGACGAACGCGATGTTCGTCGCCGAGCGTGGTGATCGATGGATCGGGATGGCCGTCGGTTCGCGCACCGGAGA
>CBRGMI010000139.1:0-5171 GCA_967797495.1 uncultured bacterium | reverse complement strand
CTCCGGTGAAGGGGCGCATTGCAGCTGCAGCACAAGACCGCTTGCGTCGCGTCTTTCCCGGGGGAAAGGGTGAAGGGCACGGAAACCTGCAATCAGACCCCTGGCCACCCCTCTCGTTAGCATCACCACCCCTTCCTTAGATCGGAGGGGGCTCGATCCAGGCAAGCACCTCCGCGCGGAGGGCCACGGCGGACGTGAGGAGTGATCACCCTGGGTCCAGTGAGACCGGGTCGCATCAGGCGTCGACGAACAGGGCTATCGACGCGGTGAAGCCGTGTAGGAAGTTCTTCCCGCCGATCGGCCCGATCTCCCCCGCGCAGTTGAATCCCGCCAACGGAAGGCCCCCGAGCTTCTCCGAAACGACCGACGCGTCGTGATCCGGGACCGAGAACAGGCGTGACCCCCTCCCATTGCAGGTGAACAGAAGCGCGCCGGCCGCCGGCACAGCCTCCCGCTCGAGGAGGCTGCGCAGATCCTCATCCGCGGTGGCCGCGTCCCGCACGTGGAACTGGATGGTCTCCCCGACCTCGATCCTGTCTCCCACCGCGAGTGCCCCACTCTGCGGGTCCACCCCCGCAACCCCCCGGATCAGGAAGTCCCCGCGCTCCAGCTCGGTCTTGTACTCGTCAATGACACGACCTATGTGGAGGCCCCGACCGACCAGCTCGCGGTCCTGGGGTGAGAGCGTTGCCACGAGTTCTTGCAGTCGCTCCAGGGGCGGCCGACCTCCCAACTCGTGGATGACGTTCCCCTCCGCCCGCGTGACGGCGTAGACGTTGCCGATGGGGCGGCATCCCTGGGAGACGAGAGCCCGGATCGCGATCCCCGGCAGGCGGGCTCCGATCGCGCCGGTGTCCACCACACGGCCGTCCAGGAACAGCCGGGTGTCGCCGGACCTCATCCCGCCGCTCGCCATCCCGCCCATCAGGACCGTTCCGGGAAACCACTCGTTCAGATGCCCGAGGAGGAGGTCGGTGGGGAACGAGAAGGGGTCGCCAATGAGCAGGTACGGTCCCGGCCCGGCCTCCTCGAAGCGATAGCCGCCGAACACACCTCCCTCCGAGGTGCGGACGAACTCCATGTGAAAGGTCTCGACCGGCTCGGGCAAACAGGCCAGCCACACCGCGACGGCCGGGCCGTCCTCGACCTCGCGGTCTCCGCCCACCACCGTCTCCGCGACACAGCCGATCACCCGCTCGGGCCCGGCCTTGATGCGAACGGTCTCCAAGGCGACCTCAGCCGAAGGAGCGTGTTGCCGGGAGGCGACCACCACGGCGAGCGAGATCTCGGCTCCGCCGATCTGGGACCGGGCCCCCTGCACGGCCGCCTCTGCGGCCGTTGCCGGATCGGGGTCGGTCGAGAGCGCCGCGCCGATCCTCATCCCATCGACCCATCGCCAGCGATGACGATCTCGAGTTGGCTGTGCGCGGCGTGCAGCGCCCCCTCGACCTCCTCCGGCGTACCGGCTCGGGCGAACATGAAGCCGAGATACCGGTCCCCCTCCGGGAGCGGCTGGACAGCTCGGCCGTATGCGATCGTGATCTCGAGCCCGGCGATCCCCGGGACGGCTCGGGCCTCGTCCTGCCCGCGCACCCCCTCGAGCACGCCTGCCCTAGGGATGGGGAGCATCATCACTCCGGAGGCCGCCGACTCCCTGGTCAGGTCGTCCGCGGGAAGCCCGAGCGCGTGACGAAGGATGAGCTCCTCGAGGCTGACCCCGATCCCGAACTGGAGCGACCGTGAGCACAGCCCGCCTATGGAACGGGCGGCCAGCTCGAGCACCCAAACGCGCTCCCCGTCAATGCGGAGCTCGGCGTGGATCGGCCCCTCGACGAGGCCGAGCGCCGCCGCGGCGTCGGCCGTGGTTCGGGTGATCACCTCGAGTGTCCGGGGCGCCAGCCGGGACGGTGTCACGTAGATCGTCTCCTCGAAATAGGGGCCCTCGAGCGGATCCGGCTTGTCGAACACCGCCAGGACCTCGAGGGCGCCGCCCCGCAGCAGGCCCTCGACGGCGACCTCCTGTCCGGGGATGTAGCGCTCGACGATGAGCGGCCCGCCGGGGTCATCACCGGCTTCGGCCAGGATCGCCCTGATCCGTCCGGCCGTCGCGCCGGCGTCCGCCGGATCGTCGACGCGGATCACACCACGACTGCCCGACAGGGAGACGGGCTTGAGCACGCAGGGGACCCCCACATCCACGGCGAGCGCAGCGACGTCGGCGTCGGGCCCGGCGACCCGGTACTCGGGCTGGGGTACAGCCGCGGCCCCGAGCGCCCCCCGCATCGCCGCCTTGTCGCGGCTCCTCGCCGCCGCCTCGGGCGGATTGTGCGCCAGGCCAAGACGCTGCGCGGCGAGCGCGGCGACCAACACGCCCTGATCGTCGACCGGGACCACGGCATCGAGCGGCTTCCGCCGGGCGATGTCGACGATCGCGTCCGCGGCCGCCTCGGGCCGCCTGCAGTTAACCGTGAGCGCTCGCTCGCCCATCACGCCGGCAAGGGCCTGCCGCTGTTCGGAGGCGACGATCACCTCCGCGCCGAGCACGCGAGCCGCCTCCAGGAAATCGGCCGCGCGATAGCTCGAGGTGGGCAGCAGGAGGAGCAACCGAGGCACTCTTGTACCCTAGCCTCACCCGTCCATCTCGCGGTGACTGGGGTCGGCGGCTGAGGCCATAAGATGAGCGAACACGATCCGGCGCCCGACGGGTTCACGATCACGAAGAGGGCCCTCGACAAGTTCGTAGAGGTCCGGGACGATGACCCGCACCCCGAGCGACTCATGCTCCGGGTGGCCGTGACCGGCATCGAGCACGGCGATTACGCCTACGACATGTACTTCCAGCTCCGCGAGGCGGTGACACCCGCCGAAGCGGTATTGGGCTTCGGCGACCTGGCCGTCGTCGTCCCGCACGAGAGCCTCGAGAAGCTCCGCGGCGCCGTCATCGACTTCGCCGAGGCCGACGGCGAGAGCTGGGTCATCGACAACCCGAACCACCCTCGGCCAACCATCGGGACCCAGTTGCCGATCATGCCGACCGACCCGCGCAGCCCGGCCGTCGGCAGCCGTCCCCCGGAGCGCCTGAAAGCGGACCTCAGCGGCGACGTCGCGCAGCGGGTCATGATGGTGTTGGACCGCCAGATCAACCCGAGCATCGCGGCTCACGGAGGCCACGCCGAGCTCGTCGGCGTCGAGGAGGGAACCGCCTACCTCCGATTGGGCGGAGGCTGCCAGGGCTGCAGCATGGCCACCGTGACACTCGGCCAGGGGATCGAGGTTGCGATCAAGGAGCTCGTCCCCGAGATCACCAGGGTCCTTGACGTCACCGACCATGCGAGCGGCACGAACCCCTACTTCGAGGCCGCGAAGAAGTAACCCGGATGAGGAGGTATGAAGGCACTAGGTCGGAGAAACCAGGATGGTAACTAAGGGATCGACGACCGTTCGCCAGATCATGACCACGGAGCTGGTCACGGTCGACCCCGCGATCACCTTGATCGAGGCCGCACGCGCGATGTCAGCAGGTCACGCGGGGTCGGTCCTGGTGGTTCAAGACGGCTCGCTCGTCGGCATCTTCACAGAAAGGGACATGCTCCGGGCCATGGCACAGTCCTCCAAAGCCGATGCCGCAAGGGTGTCGTCTGTCTCCAAATGGATGACCCGAGACCCGTTGACGGTCGCCCCCGACACTCCGGTGGGTGAAGCGTTGGATCAGATGCTCTCCGGCGGGTTCCGGCACCTCCCCGTGATGGAGGCCGACGCCGTGGTGGGTGTGGTCTCGATGCGCGATCTTGCTAGGAGCATCAGCAAGGAGTGAGCCGCCTTGCACTCGCCGTGTGCGAATGGGCATGCGTTCCAAGCGACAGGTCCGGTGCCGGCTCGGGTCGGGAGGAGCCGTGGCCACGTTCGTAAGCTTCATCAACTGGACGGATCAGGGCGTCAAGAACTTCAGAGAATCGGGGAAGCGAGCCGATGCCTTCGCCGAGCTCGTTCAGAGCAACGGGGGAAGCGTCAAGGTCATCTACTGGACGTTGGGCGAATACGACCTTGGCGATCCATGAGGCTACCGATGCAGAGACCGCCACTGCGGTGCTCCTTCAGGTCGGCTCGCTCGGAAATTTACCTCCACCAGGTCACGCGGTTGCCACGGCGCCGGAAGCTCGCGTGCAACCGCATCGACCGAGATCCTGCCCTCCGCCCGCGAAACGGGTCTGGGCGACCCGATGCGAAGGCGGTTGCCGTCGGGATCGCGCAGCACGATGTCGCGACCCCAAGGGTTGTCCTCGACCTCGACGCCGAAATCGTTCGCGATCGCATCGACGTCCTCGACGAGGAGATACACGAGCGTTCCTGGCCGCGCGTCGCCCTCGTGCTGAGAGAGGTGGAGCCACACGTCGCCCCGTGCGATGAACACATACGCCGGCATGTCCGGCTCAAAGCGGTGCTCGCCGGCCTTGCCGAACCCCAGGCGCTGATACCACTCGACGGCCCGGTCCACGTCGGTGATCCGCATGATCGGGGCCACGCTTTCCTTCACGGCTCCACCTCCCCCATTCGACGGCCTTAACCCTATCTGCGCGAACGGCTCTGACGTGACGAACGCAACAGCCGGAATTTCCCGTCGCCCGAGCGAAACCGTCGGCGGCGCACGCTGCCCCTTGCTCATGACGCATCAAGACATGGCGGATGGAGGATCGGGCAAGCCCGCGATAGAGCTCGATTGTGTACGTAGCGGGGATCCCGAACACCGTGTCCAACTCGTGCTGTTCGGGGGGTCGAGGAGTGCGACGACGCAGTTCCGGGGGCTCATGGCCTCGCATCGACGATCTGCCATCGCTGCTTGGGACTTCATCGACGTCGTTCGGACGTTGCCATTTGGAGTTGCGAGGCGCGCCCACCGATTAGCGTGTCCCCACACCGTGAACCCGACGACGGGCGAGGTGGATCACGATACGCCCAGCCGGCTCGTCTCAGTCTCGCTCATCTTCGAGCAGCTAGACTAAGCGTCCTCCAGGCGTTGGGTGTACGTCTGTTCATCTGCTACCGGTGTAAACGACCAGGTGCCGAGACGCCGTTAGCAACGCGTCTGCCAAGACCCCGGGAAACAACGATAATCGCGACGGAACCCGGAGCGAGCAGTGGCCGGTGCCATCAGGTTCGGTGCGAGCGTCTCG
>CBRGMI010000138.1:0-5189 GCA_967797495.1 uncultured bacterium | reverse complement strand
GGCAAGAACGAGGTCAAGAAGGTCCTGAACGTGCTCCGCGAGGACGAGTCGAAGATGGCGGCCAACTGGAGCCGGCGCTTCAAGAACAACATCGAGAAGCTGCGCTCGGGCGACATCTACCAGGTCGCCGAGGTCGTCCGGAACCTCTCGATCCGCGAGCGTGAGCGCGGCCTGTCCGCGGGCGAGAAGCGCATGATCAACAAGGCCCGCCAGATCCTGATCTCCGAGCTCACGTACGCCACCGGCGGGGGCGAGGAGAAGGCCGAGGCCATGATCGACAAGGTGCTCGACGAGTCGCACGGCGCGCGCGTGATGGCGGAGGCCTCGGGCCGGGCTCACTAGCACCCATCGATGCACCATCGGCTTCGCTCAGTCACGCCCCGTTCGGACACGCCCTGTTCAAGTCGACCGCCCGCGGCGTCGAGGCTTGAGGGGAGATGCTCGCGCACGAGGATCGCTCGTGGCGCGGACGCCTCCCAGCTCGGGAGGCCTCCGAGCGCCGTTCGTTGCCCCGGGGTCGCCTGGTCGAGTTCGTCCGCCTGATCTTCGTCACCCTGTTCGCCGCGGCCGGCTACACGGTCGCCACCCGCGTATCCAGGTCTCCGTCGGAGACCCTGGCCTACGTGGTCCTCGGGACTTCGACCGGCTTCGTTCTGGGAGGCGTGCTCGGCCGGCAGACGGCCACCGCCGTGCGTTCGATGGAGGAGGAGCTCCGCAAGGTCCCTGCCGCCGAGGTCGTCGCGGGCGTCGGAGGCCTGATCGCCGGCCTCGCGGTCGCGGCCCTGCTCTCCGTGCCCGTGTTCCGGCTCCCGCCGCTCGCGGCATGGACCAGCGTGGCGTTCACCTACGTCACGCTCGGCTCCGTCGGCTCCCGGATCGGTCGGTCGAAACACGAGGAGCTGTTCGGGCTGATCGGCTTGAAGCCCCGAGCCTCGGGCGCCCCGGAGAAGATCTTCGTGGTGGACACCAGCGCGCTGATCGACGGCCGGATCTTGGACCTGGTGGCGACCGGGTTCCTGTCCGGGGATCTGCTCGTCCACACCGCGGTGCTCCGTGAGCTACAGACGATCGCCGACTCCTCGGATCCCCGGCGGCGCGCTCGCGGCCGACGTGGTCTGGATGCCGTCGGCGAGCTGAAGCGCGCCGCCATGGTCGAGGTCCACCTGATCGAGGACGACGGCGGATCCGATGTCGACGCCGTGCTCGTCCGGGTCGCCAGGGAGCGCGGCGCCTCGCTCGTCACGACCGACCACAACCTGTCGAAGGTGGCGGAGGCGGTGGGGGTACCGGTCCCGCGGCTGAACGATCTCGCGGTCGCGTTCCGCACGCCGATCGGGATCGGCGACGAGATCGAGGTGCGGTTGATCAAGCAGGGACGCGAGGCCGGTCAGGCGGTCGGCTACCTGGACGACGGCACGATGGTGGTGGTCGAGGCCGCGGGCGAGCAGATCGGCTCTGATACCCCGATCGTCGTTCGCAACGTGATCACGACCGCGACGGGCAGGATGGTGTTCGCGAACCTCCAGTAACCTCGGCCGGGTGGACCGGGCCGTCGCGATCGTGCTCGCCGCCGGACGGGGCGAGCGGATGGACACCAAGCTCCCCAAGGCGCTGATGCCGTTCGGGGGCGGGACCATCGTCGCGCGAGCCGTCGAACTCGCCTCCGCCGCCTCCGTCTCCATCATCGTCGTCGCTCCGCCCGGCTGGGAGGCCGAGGTGCACCGGGCCGTCGGCAGGTTCGGCGTCGACGCGGTCGTCGCCGGCGGCGAGACACGTCAGGCGTCGGTGCGCGCCGGGCTCGCGGCCGTGGCCGCCGACGTCGACCGCATCCTCTGTCACGACGCGGCTCGGCCGCTCGCGTCGCCGGCGCTGTTCACGCGCGCGCTCGAGGCCCTGGAGGGCTGGGACGGGGTGGTCCCGGTGCTCCGGGTGATCGACACGGTCAAACGCGTGCAAGACGGGAGGATCGAGGGGACCGAGCCGCGCGACGCGCTCGCCCTCGCCCAGACGCCGCAGGCGTTCACGTCGGCGGCGCTCCGCGACGCGCACGAGCGAGCGGCGGCCGACGGGTTCGAGGGATCCGACGACGCGCTCCTGCTCGAGCGCGCCGGCTACCGCGTCCGGGCGATCGACGGCGAGCGCACGAACCTGAAGATCACGACGGCCGAGGACCTGCGGCTCGCGGAGGCGCTCGCGCGGTGACCGAACAGCTCGTGGGTATGGGCTTCGACGTGCACGCGTTCGAGCCCGGGCGCCCCCTGATGCTCGGCGGCGTCCGCTTCGATGCGCGGGAGGGCCTCGCCGGGCATTCCGACGGCGACGTCGTGTGTCACGCGCTCGCGGACGCCCTGCTCGGCGCGGTCGCGCTCGGCGACGTCGGGGAGCACGTCCCGGAGACCGACCCGGAGTTCGCCGGGATCGGCGGGCTCGACCTGCTCGGTCGTGTCGTCGGGGTGGTGCGAACGGCCGGCGCGCACCCGGTCTCGGCCGACCTCACGGTGATCGCAGAACGGCCGTCGATCGCGCCGGTCCGAGACGCGATGCGGCGAGCCCTCTGCGGGACGCTCGGGGTCCCCACCGAGCGGGTCTCGGTCAAGGCGACGCGTCCGGAGGGACTGGGTCTCACGGGCGACGGCATCGGCTGCCTCGCGCTCGTCGTGCTGGCGCGGTCGTGAGCAGGCCGGTCGTGGGCGGCCGGCGGGCCGTTCTCGAGGCGGTGCGCGCGGGCGTGGCGCAGGAGGTCCTCGTCGCCCGGGACGCGCGCTCGACGGTGGGTCTGCGGGACGTGTTGGAGGCCTGCCGCGAGGCGGGAATCCCCGTACGCGAGGTCGACCGTTCCGAGCTCGACGGGCTCGCGGCCGACCATCGCGGGGTCGCGGCGATCACCGGTACGCCGAAGCCGATCGGCGAGCGAGAGCTCGCCGCGTGGCCGTTCGACCCCGACGATCTGGTCGTCGTCCTGGATGGCATCACGGACCCCCAGAACCTCGGCGCCGCGGCGCGCTCGGCGGAGGCCGCCGGCGCGACGATGCTCGTCACCCGCACCCGCCGGGCGGCAGACGTCACCCCGGCAGCTATCCGGGCGTCGGCGGGCGCGTTGTTGCACCTCACGCATGCGCGGATCGCCAACATCGCTCGCGGGCTCGAACGCCTGAAGGACGCGGGCTTCACGGTCGTCGGGCTGGACGAGCACGCCGACCGGACCGTGTACGAGGCGGAACCGCCCGAGGGCCGCGTCGCCGTCGTGCTCGGTTCGGAGGGGGAGGGGCTCGGCCGGCTCACCCGGGCCGCCTGCGACCTGCTCGTGCGCCTCCCGATGCGAGGCCGCGTCGGCTCGCTGAACGCGTCCGCGTCGCTCGCGGCAGCCCTGTACGCGTTCGTGCTGCCCCGCAGGCTCGAAGGAGGCTCGTGATGCGAGGGCGCACCGACCGCCAGCGCTTGCCCGGCCGGCGGCTCGCCGCTGCTAGGCTCGCTCGGGCGCCGGCGTAGCTCAGGGGCAGAGCAGCCGCCTTGTAAGCGGCAGGTCGTCGGTTCGATTCCGACCGCCGGCTCGACGGAAGAACGGTGTGATGGATGGTCCCTACCTCCGTAGTGGTGACGCTCGACACCTACATGCCGCCGCCTCCTCCGAAGAGGCGAATCATCCAGGCCGTCATTGCTCCCGTGGCCATGAACGCTCGGCGGGTCGCGCCGATCCGGGCATGGCGGGTTTTCTTCGCCAACCCCTCTCGATAGGCGTTCTGCACACGCTCGGCAGACTGCTGGCGGCTGTACTCGTGGTACGGCCCGGGCATCATCGGATGCTCCCGAACTTCAGCCGCTGCGGTGCGCCGGTGAGGTTCGTGACCCCCGCCTCGGCCATGGCAGCCTTCTGCTTGGCGTCGCCCAGGTCCACCGTGATCCCCGTGAATTTCGTCAGCCCAGCTTCGACCATGGCAGCCTTCACCACGCCGTCGCTGAGGCTGACCACCGCCGCAGGCTGAGCGCCTGCGTGCGTGCGTGGAGCTTCCGCCCCCGCCTTCGCACACGCTGCTGCCCCGAGTGAGGCGAGCAGCGCTACTCCTAACGCGATGCGTTTCATTCCGAATCCCTTCTCTCGTTGGCTTCTGCCGTCACTTGAAGGTGCGGGAACATTCACACTCCCAAGGCCGCGAGTACGAGCACGACCAAGATCGCCACGACCACGAGCACGAGTCCGACCTTCGAGTCTTGTCTGCGGGTCTCAGCAGCGATCTCCTCGACCGACAGCCTGCGCTCGGGGCGGGTCCGCTCCTCGCGGTCCTGATGCCAGGTCAGCCCCAGGTAGGTCAGGGCCGCTCCGAGGCTCAGTGCGGCGGCGACGAATGCAAACACGCCGATCGTCGTCCAGGTCCCCTCAACCAGCGCGGTCATGTCAGCGCCCCCAGCACGATTACGGCCACGATCAGGAGAGCCATGACGAGGAGTCCGTGCACCGGACGAAGCCCTCCGAGCCCTCGCTGTCTCGCCTCGGCGTTCTCCTCCTCGACCGTCAACCGCTGCTCGGGCCTACTCTCGGTGAACTTCGAACAGGCACGTTTGCCGGGCGAGTTCATCGCACGGACGTGCTCATGCCGGTACAGGCCACACCGGGTGCACCGCATGTCCATGTGCAGCACCGCCAGCACGGCCATCGGGGCGGCAATCATCCGGCTGTCGTCATCTGCGTTCCCCGTTCAAAAAGTGGGACAGAAGTCAACGAACCGTAGGTGGTTTGGCGGACACCCTCGATATCGGTGGACACACTGGGAGCGTCGTCTTGACGACACTAGTCAGATCGCCTGGCCGGCTCGGCCAGCTGATCGTGTGGCGACTTAGGGATCGACCCCAGCCCGCTCGGCCAGGCGTCGTCTGTCGAGCACCATCACCTGACCACGTGAAAGCGCGACCGTGCCCCGCTCTTCCTCCTGGCGCAACACGTGGTTGGCGGTCGGTCGGGTCGTGGCGGCGAAGCTCGCGAGTTCGTCCTGGGTGAGCCGGACCGGCGACGGGGTGTCTTCCAGGGTTGCCATCGACAGCAGAGCCCGGAGTACCCGGAGTTCCGCCGGCACGTAGAGCATCTCGACCAACCTGTGCGTTGTGCTCTCGGCCTTTCCGATGATGGTGGCGATGAGCTCCTCGGCCAGCTCCGGCCGAAAGCCGATGGCGGCGCGGAGCTGTTCCCGTTCCAC
>CBRGMI010000137.1:0-5197 GCA_967797495.1 uncultured bacterium | reverse complement strand
CCGCCCATCCGCCCGAGGCTCCGCGCCGCGATCTCGCCGAGCGGGCCGCCCCGGAGCCGGTAGTCGACGACGTGTTCGAGCAGGCTCCGATCGCCCGCGAGCGGCTCGATCGTCGAGGTGACCGTGGCCTCGAGCAATCCGGTGAGCCGGATCGTCGAGTGTCTCGGCGGGTCCCATTCGAGGACCTCGCCGTCGATCGTGCTGCGGAACGCGAAGAAGCGCATCTCGGTCGTGTAGCGCATGCCCTCGCGGAGGCCGCCGGCCGGAACCCCCTCGACGCGCACGATGTGTCGGTCCCAGTGGGGCAGCCTCCGGGGATCCGAGATGACCTCCCAGACGGCCTCGGGCGGGGCGTCGACGACCACGTCGAACTCGACCCTGGTCACGTGGCGCTCACCGTCCCGGACGACCAACCCCGCCACCACACGACGGTCGCGGGACGGATCCCGACCAGCGCGGCATCCGAGGGCTCGACGCCCGCGAGCGCCGCGATCCTGGTGGCCGATCCACCGCCCGAGTCGACCGCGGACACGACGCCGACCTGCCCGTGGCCCCGGATCATGGCCCCCATCATCGCCCGGGCGCGCCACGACGATGGTAGGTCGACCTGCAACGCGACCGCTGGAGCACGCGACGGCGCCGCGAGGGCAAGCGTCTCCGATGGCGCGGCGGCGTACACTCCCCCACCGTCGATCGCCCACCGCACCGGGAGCACGACCGGTCCCCCGCCCGTGCCGACCGCGAGGGCGCCCTCCCCGCTCTCGCCCAAGCCGTCCCGGATCCCCTCGGGCACGCTCGCCAACGGCGACGCGCCGGCCCGAACGGCGCGGAAGCGTTGCACACCCTCGAGCGTCTCGCCCCAGTCTCCCCAGGCGCTCGCCACGCGGCCGGACTCGAGGGTCGCCGTGCGCTCGAGCCGGATCTCCGCGAAGACGCGTCCCGGTGGCGACCATGCGAGCGGGACCTGGTGGGCGTCCACCGCGTAGCCCGCGAAGAACCGGGCGTTCTTCTGCGTGAAACGGAACCCCGCGAGCGCGAGCACCGGTCCCTGGGCGACCGAGCGCCCCCACGTGCCCGCGTCGAGCAGGTCGTAGGTCGTCACGGTCCCGGTGAACGCCGCCGCCCGGTCCCCGGAGCGGACCAGCCCCGCCACCGCCGGATCGCGTCGCCACGCCCGAGCCTTGACCGACCCCCTGGACGTGGTCACCCACACCCGCCCGGCGGCCGAGGCGAACACCATCGGGGTCAGGTGGGGTCCCTTCGGTGTGAGCGCCGCGACGTGGCAGAACGCGCCCTCCTCGAGGATCCGTCGGATCGGCGCGGGCACGACCTCGCTCACGTGGTCGTGTCGGCGGGGGCCCGAAGCACCGGGAGCGCTACCATCATGCCCGTCCACACGATGTGGCAGGCCAGGCTCGCGAGCACGCCGCCCGTCCACCACGCGAGGGCGACCCAGACCGCGCCGCCGACCAGGGCGCCGGCCGCGATCGCGAGGTTCGCGCTCGGGAGGTTCGCGAGCACGAACGCGATCCACGCGAGCACCGCCGCGAGCGCGGTCCGACCCTCGAGCGACGACGCGAGCTGGCCCTGAAAGAGCCCGCGCCAGAACAGCTCCTCGCCCGGCACCGACAGCGCGATCGAGAGCAGGAGCGCGACCCCGAGCGAGAGCCCGCCCTGCTTGCGGTACATCTCGAGCGCGTGCCGCCGGAACGTGCCCCACCGCGCCATGACCACCATCGCGACGCGGGTCGCCACGTACAGCAGCACGCCGAGCCCGAGCCCGACCGCCAGCGAGACGCCGGGGGCCACCTCGGGCGACCAGGCGATCGGACCCACGACCAGCGCGACCACGCCCATCGTGGCGAGCACCGGCGTCATCGTGGTCCATACGTTCCGCCCTCGGGCTACCAGCGACCAGGCGATGACCTCCGCGACGAACCCGAGGACCATCACGACGGTATCCATGGCTCAGGGGAGGAACGTTACCTTCGCGGCGAACTCCGCGGTGAGCGCCGTGATCACGGCGAGGTAGAAGAAGCCTGTCGCGGACTGCACGGCCGAGGACCTCGTGCCCTTCAGCGTCGCGCGGATCATCACGGCGATGAGCCCGGTCGCCGCGACCATCCCGAGCGCGATCCACGACGCCAGGCCCGCCGACGTGAGGAGCGGGTTGAACTCCGACGAGGCCTCGGTCGGACCGAACCCGCCGATCACCAGCGCCGCCGCCTCGAGCCCCACCCCGACGAACAGCAGGTTGGTCGTTCGGTTGATCGGCGTGCGCGTGAGCCCCCGGTCGGTCAGGTACCAGTGCCCGAGCAGGAGCCCGTCGATCACCGCCCCCAGGAACGCCGCGCCGGCGAGCAGCTGCAGGAAGCCAGCGGCCCACGACCCCTCGGCCGTGCCGGCCATCGCGACGAGCATCGCGACCGCGACGAGGACCGAGACGATCCCGCCGACCCGCGCCGCCGCGGGACGCTTCGCGAACATCAGGCCGACCCAGACGAGGTTCGCGAACGCGAGCGCGGCCGACAGCCGCACCGACCACGCGCCGGCCTCGCTCCCGGGCACCGAACCCGCGGCCGCCGCGCCCCACGTCGCGAACGACAGCACGAGCAGCACGCCGCCGGTGAGGGTGAAGAAGCCGCGCCTGACCTCGGTCCACAGCGGCGTGAGGAACAGCAGCACGAGCCCGCCCGAGACGGTCTCGGCCAGGACGAGCGCGGTGACGCCCGCGGGCCCGGACACGCCGAGAGGGTACCCGGGGGACGACGGCCTCCCGGTGCCACGGAACGGTCGGGGACGACGTTGGTCCTCCGAACCGCGAGACGCCGGTAGGCTGGACCGCCATGGACGACTGGCGGTCCTACGACAGCGTCGCGGAGACCTACGCGCGGATCCACGCGCCGCGCCTGGCCGAACCCGCGCGCGATCTCGTCGAGCTCACGGGGGTTGAGGCCGGGTGGCGCGTGCTCGACGTCGGCACCGGGACAGGCGTGGCGGCGTTCGCGGCCTCCGGGAGGGGCGCGAACGTCGTGGGGATCGACGAGGCGGCCGGGATGCTGAAGGTCGCGAGGTCGCTGAACGGCTCGCTGCCGGTCGCGAACGCGCTCGCGATCGACCTCCCCTTCCGCGACGGCGCGTTCGACGCCCTGCTCGCGAACTTCGTGCTGGCGCACTTCACCAAGTACAAGACGGCGCTGTTCGACATGAAGCGGGTCCTGCGCCCCGGGGGGCGCCTGGGGCTGACGGCCTGGGCCGACGCCGAGGACGACCTGGCCAGGACGTGGCTCGAGCTCGTGGGGACGGTCGTGCCGCCCGAGGTCCTGCAGGCCGCGATGGACGAGCGGCTCCCGTGGCGCGAGCGCTTCCGCCAACGCCTGCCGCTCGAGGAGGCGCTGATGGAGGCGGGGATCCGCCACGTCCGCACCGAGGTTCGCCGCTACCGGTTCCAGTACTCCCTCGACGACTACGTCGAGGGGCTCTCCACGTGGGCAACCGGCCGATTCGTCCGCTTCATGCTGGGCGAGACCGCGTTCGCGGACTTCCTCGGACGCGCGCGCGAGGCGTTCGGCGAACGCTTCGCCGACCCGGTGAACGACTTCCGCGAGGTCCTGTTCGCGACCGGGACCAAGCCCTAGGGGGACCGGCGCCGAGACCCCGGGCCGATCGCGTCAGGCCTTCGCGCCGCCCGCCTTCGTCAGCACGTACCGCACGAGCGCACGGACTGGGCTGCCGGTCGCGCCCCTGGGCCAGTAGTCGCCCGGGCGTTCGGCGAACGCGGGACCGGCGATGTCCAGGTGCACCCACGGCACCTCGCCGACGAACTCGCGCAGGAACAACGCCGCGGTGATCGCCCCGCCGAAGCGCTTGCCGATGTTCTTGATGTCCGCGATGTCCGAGTCGATCAGCTTGCGGTAGGGCTCGTGCATCGGGAGCTCCCACCCGGGCTCGCCCGCGGCGTCGCCGGCGGCGAGCACGTCGCGGATCAGGTCGCGGTCGTTGCCCATCGCGCCCCATATGTCCGTCCCGAGGGCGATCATGCACGCGCCGGTGAGCGTCGCCGTGTCGATGATCACCCTCGGCTTCTTCTCGGCCAGGAAGGCGAGCGAGTCCGCCAGCACCAGCCGGCCCTCGGCGTCGGTGTTCAGGACCTCGGACGTGGTGCCGCCGCGGTGCGTGAGCACGTCGCCGGGCCGGATCGCGGAACCGCTCGGCATGTTCTCGGCCGAGGGGATCGCGGCGATCACATTGATCTTCGGCTTGAGCAACGCGATCGCTCGCATCGTCGCCAGGATCGACGCCGCGCCGCCCATGTCGGCCTTCATCCACTCCATCCCGGTCGCGTCCTTGATCGAGAGCCCTCCCGAGTCGAACGCGATGCCCTTGCCGGTCAGCGCGATCGGCGAGCCCTTCCCGCCCCCGGAGTACTTGAGCTCGATCAGCCGCGGAGGCCGGACGCTGCCCTGACCCACGCCGAGCACGCCGCCGAACCCGCCCTTCTTCAGCTCGGCCTCGGTCCAGACCTTGCAGGTGAGCCCGACCTGCTTGGCCATCGCTTGGGCCTCCCTCGCGATCTCCGCCGGCGGGAGATCGAGCGCGGGCGTGTTCACCAGGTCGCGCGCCCACATCTGTGACTCGGCGATCACCTCGCCGCGCCGGATCGCCTCCTTCGCCTCCTTGGCCGTCTTCGCGTCGGCCTTGCCGGCGGCGCCCAGGACCGTGACCATGCCGAGGCGTCGATCCGCGTCGTCCGCCTTGGACTTGTACCGGTCGAACCGGTAGGAGCCGAGCAGCAATCCCTCGACGGTCGCCTGGATCGCCTCGAGCTTGTCCTTCGCGCCGACGATCTGTGGCAGCGTCATCGCGACCGTCCTGCGTCGGGCGAGCTGTCTCGCGACCAGGCCGATCGCCCGCCGGCACGTGTCGGGGGTCACCGCGTTCTTCGGCCCGACGCCGACGAGCAGGACGGCCTTCGCGGCCGGTGTTTCGTCCCCGCCGGTCGGCACCAGGAGGGACTCGCCGCGCTTGCCCTTGGCCCCCGTCGCGGAGAACTGCCCGAGCAGGTCGAGCCCCTTCACGTCCTTGACGCCCGGCCCCGCCTGGGGCCCTTCGAAGACGGGCAGGACGAGCACATCGACGGCGAGACCGTCGGCTCGGTCGGTCGAGAAGGCGAACGTGGGCACGATGGGCTCCTTGA
>CBRGMI010000136.1:0-5228 GCA_967797495.1 uncultured bacterium | reverse complement strand
GGTGGATGATCGTGGCGCCGACCTGGCTCTTGATGTCGTCGCCGACGATCGGCACCCCGGCCTCGACGAACCTCTGTGCCCATGCCTTGTCCGAGGCGATGAACACCGGGAGGCAGTTGACGAACGCGACGTGGGCGTCGAGCGCGGCCTGCGCGTAGTGCTTGGCCGCCTGCTCGGACCCCACCGGCAGGTACGACACGACCACGTCGGCCTGCACCTCGCGGAGCGCCTTCGCGACGTCGACGGGTGGCAGCTCGGACTCGGCGATCGTCTCCCGGTAGTACCGGCCGAGGCCGTCGAACGTCGGCCCCCGCTGCACGGTCACGCCGGTCGGTGGAACCTCCGCGAACCGGATCGTGTTGTTGGGTTCGGAGACGATGGCCTCCGCGAGGTCGGTCCCGACCTTCTTGGCGTCCACGTCGAACGCCGCGACGAGCTCGATGTCTCGGATCTGGTAGCCGCCGAGGTCGACGTGCATCAGCCCGGGGACGGTGTCGGTCGGGTCCGCGTCCTTGTAGTACTCGAGTCCCTGGACGAGCGACGAGGCGCAGTTGCCGGCGCCGACGATCGCGAGTCGAACCTTGCTCATGTTGCGCGCTCCTTTCTGCGAAGCGCACGGCCGGTGCTCCGGCGCTTCGAGCCCCCTGACGTCGTCTCCGCGGCGCGGCGCTCGGCCGTGATGAGGCCGTTCAACCACGCGATGTCCTGCTCGGTGCTCTCCCGGCCGTGCTGCATGAGCGACGTCGTGTACATGTCGCCGCTCCTGGTCGCGAGCGAGGTCTGGATCGTCGACAGCCGCTCCTCGAGGAAGGCGCGCCGGCGTTCGAGCAGGCGGATCCGCGTCTCGGGCGCGAGGTACTTGAAGAACGCCAAGCGAACCCGGAAGCGATTGTCCTCGCCGGAGGACTCGGGCCCGGACTCCTCGAGCAGCTCTCGGAACAGCTGCTCACCCTTCTCGGTGATGCGGTAGACGTTCTTGCGCCGGCCGACCTCCTGCTTGTCGAAGATCTGCTCCACCGCACCCTGACGCTCCAGGCGCCTGAGCGAGGGGTACAGCGAGCCGTACGAGACCCGCCAGAACCCCCCGAGCGAGTCGGTGAGGCGCTTCGACAGCTGGTAGCCATGCATGGACCGCTCCTTGAGCAGTCCGAGGATCGCGAGCTCCAGCATTCGGTTCCTTCCCTTTCCTTGGCCCTTCAGGTTGCGTTTCGATATATCGACTGAGTATATCGCTTCGATATATCTACCCGCTACGTCCGGGAAGTGTCAACCTCCAGGACCGGGGCCGGATGGCGCCCGGCGGCCAAGGCGAGGGCGGCGGCGAGCACGCCCGCGACGCCGCAGCCGATCCACAGGACGTCGGGGCTGAACTCGTAGGTGAGGGTCCCGATGGTGGGTCCGACCACCGCCCCGAGCGCGAACATCACGCCGAGGGAGGCCTGGTAGCGCCCCCGGGTGTGCTCGGGGGAGCGATCCGCGACGAACGCGCTCGATACCGGTGAGGCGATGATTTCCCCGAGCGTCCACACGAGCACCATCGCGGCGAGCGCGGGGATCGATCGGGCGACGATCAGCGACGCGAAGGACAGGCCGATCAGCACCGTGCCGAGCGCGATCATGCGCGTTCGCGACCGCCGTCCGGTCCACGAGGTGATCGGCAGCTCGAGCAGGACGACGATCACGCCGTTCAACGCCTGGAGCGTGCCGTACACGGACGTGGAGAAGCCGGCCGCCTGGACGTGGAGCGGGAAGGTGGAGACGTTCTGCATGTAGATGGCGGCTCCGATCAGGACCGAGCCGAGGAAGAGCAGGAACCCACGGTCGGCGAGGATCGTTCGTGTCGCGCCCTGGAGATGGCGCTCCTCGTGCCGTGAGGTCCGCATCCCGTGCGGCAGCGCGATCAATGAGATCACGCCGAACGCGGCCGATGTCGCGGCGTCGCCGATGAACAGGTAGTCGAACGACCGATCGGCGAGGAGGCCGCCGAGCGTGAGCCCGCACGCCCACCCGACGTTGATCGCCAGGCGGAACAGGGCGAACGCGGTGACGCGTTGCCCGCTCGGCACCAGGTCGGCGATCAGCGCCGACGCCGCCGGGCGATGCATCTCCGCCACGAGCGCGAGCAGCAGCATCAGCGCGTAGATCACGAGCAGGCTGGACGCCTGCCACAGCAACAGGGTGATCACCGATGCGCCGAGCATCGAGAACCCGATCGCGTTCCTGCGCCCGATTCGGTCGGCAAGCCAGCCACCCAGGAACTGGGCGGCCACCCCGCCGATCCCGTACATGGCGAGCGCCAGTCCCGCCTGCGGCACCGAGAACCCTTGATGCGTGAGGTACAGCGTCATGAACGGCATCACGAAGGTCCCGAGCCGGTTCACGAACGTCCCGCCGAACAGCACCCAGGCCGCGGGCGGGAGCGAGCGGAGGTTCTGGCGGAGGCTCGGTCGTGCGGCTTCCATCGATCTCAGCCTAGGGGTGGCCGGCGACGTCCGACTAACGGCGGTAGTCGGTCACGTACAAGGGCGGATCGATCCCGGCGGGCAAGACCGGGTCGGGCTCGGGCTCGCCGGGGACCGTCGTGAACGGGAGGACGCCGGCCCACACCGGCAGCTCGAGGTCCTCGTCCTCGTCCTTGGGCGGCCCCGTGCGCACCTTCGCCGACGCCTCGTCCATCGGGATCGCCAGGATCGTCGTCTGGTCGAGCTCGCGAGAGTTCGGCAGGCGCGCGTCCACCGAGCGGCCCCGGACGACGTGATCGACGAGCGCGCGCTGCGCCTCGAACTTCTCGGTCGGGTCGGTGACCTCGCGCGCGCGTCCGTAGACCACGACCGAGCGGTAGTTCATCGAGTGGTGGAAGGCGCTCCTGGCCAGGACGAGCCCGTCGAGCAGCGTCACCTCCGCGGCGACCGGCGCGCCTGCCTTCGTCGAACGGAGCGTCCGGCTCGCGTTCGAGCCGTGGACGTAGAGCGTGTCGCCGACCCGGGCGTGGATCGTCGGGATCACCCGCGGCTCGCCGTCCTGCACGTACGCGAGGTGGCAGATCAGGGCCTCGTCCACGATCGCGTCGATCGCGTCGCGCTCGTACACGCCGCGCTCGGGGAGCCGGCGGACGCGCGTGCGCTCGGAGGGGGGCGCCGCATGCACGCTCTCGGCGGGCGCGCGCGGTGCGGGCTCGGGACCCGGTTCGATCTGGGGGGGCCGCTCCGCCATGGCCCGGATGGTACCGGCCGCGTCGACCGGCGTCCGACCCGACGGTGGTTACGTCATCGGACCGGTGGAACCCCCATCGCCGCGTTGCTGGAGGAAGCGCTCGATCTCGCCCACGAGCTCGTCGCCGGTCGGCAGCTCCTGGTTGTCCACGACCGACTCCAGGCGCTCGACGTAGGTCCGCGAGTCGTCGTCGGCCTGGACGATCTGGTCCAGCCGCTCTCGCTGCGCCATCGCCTCGTCGGGGAGCCCATCGAGCGGCGGCTCGACGCCGAGGTGCCGCCCGAGGTGTTCGAGGATCGCGATCGCCGCGGCCGCGTAGGGGCCGCCCACGTAGTGCGGCACCTGCGCGTAGAAGCCGACGGTCGGCACGCCGTCGTCCGCGACCGCCTTCTCGATCGCCGACAACGCGGCGGAGGGCACCCGGAGCAGCCCTGCCGGCCCGACCTGCTCGTCCTCGTGCAGCAGCCCGTCGTCCGACGCGGTGGCCAGCACGGGGACCGGACGCGTGTGGGGCACCGCCGTCGGGATCGCGCCGAGGCTCACCCACTGCGTCACCCCGAGCCGCCTCGCGACCGAGAGCACGTCGCGCCCGAGCTCCTGCCACCGGAAGTCGGGCTCGGCGCCGGTGAGCACCAGGACGTCCCGGCTCCCGAGGCGCCGGTGACGCAGGGTCAGCTCCGGCCAGGTGAGCTCGCTCAGCCGGCCGTCGACCACGTCGAGCACCGGCCTGCGCGAACGGAAGTCGAACAGCAGGTCGCCGTCGAACGTCGCGAGCGGCGCCGCGCCGTCGGCGAGCCGCTCCGCCGCCGCCGTCGAGGCGCCCGCCGCGTCGATCCAGCCGTCGAGGGCCGCGACGATCGCGGGGGCGACGAGTGGCTCGGTCGGTTCGCTCAGCAGGTACAGCGGCATGGATCGAGGATAGCCCTCGGTCGCTTCAGGGACGGACGAGCAGCCCCTGGAGGCCGCGGATCACGTAGTTCGGCCTCCAGCGGGGCTCCTCCACGAGCTCGAGGTTCGGGAACCGGTCCATCAGCGTCGCGAACGAGACCTGGAGCTCCTGACGGCCGAGCGGGGCGCCGAGGCAGAAGTGGATGCCGGCGCCGAACGAGAGGTGCGGGTTCGGCTCGCGGGTCAGGTCGAGCTCGTCGGGCCGGTCGAAGACCGAGGGGTCGCGGTTCGCCGACCCGAACAACAGGCCGAGCTCCGCGCCGCGGGGGATCCGGACGCCGTGGATCTCGAAGGGTTCGAGCACCCACCGTTCGAACATCTGTAACGGCGTGTCGAACCGCAGGAGCTCCTCGATCGCGTTCGGCAGCAGCGAGCGGTCGGCGCGGAGCTCACGCAGGCGATCGGGGTTGCGGAACAGCGACCACCAACCGAGCAGCGTGGAGTTGACGGTCGCCTCGTGCCCGGCGTTCAGCAGGAGCACGCACGTGCCCACCAGCTCGTCCTCGGTCAGCTGCTCGCCCTCGTCGACCACGAGCGCGAGCTTCGAGATCAGGTCCTCGCCCGGGTCTCGCCTGCGTTCGCGCGCGAGCTCGCGCAGGTACGCCGAGAACTCGTTGCTCGCGCGGACCGCGTCGTGCTGCATCGCGGTCGATGGCTTCAGCTCGTACATCTTGCAGATGTCCGCGGACCACGGGCGAAGGTGATGGCGGTCGCTCTCGGGGACCCCGAGCATCTCGGCGATCACCGTGACCGGGAGCGGCTCGGCGACCCGGAGCAGGTCGAACTCGCTCGCGCCGTCGAGCCCGTCGACCAGGCCGTCCATGATCGCCTGCACGCGCGGTCGCAGCCCTTCGACGAACCGCGGGGTGAACGCCTTCGCGACGAGCCGCCGCACCCTGCTGTGGTCCGGCGGCTCCATGTCGAGGATCCCCGCGTTGATCAGGTCCCAGAACGGCGCGTGCCACTCGGGCGGATCCGGGTGGCCGATCTCGGCGTGCGAGGCCACGTGCCGGTAGGTGCGCCCGACCCGCCGGTCGCGCAGCAGGGCGTTCACGTCCTCGTACCGC
>CBRGMI010000135.1:0-5229 GCA_967797495.1 uncultured bacterium | reverse complement strand
CGGCGCCCACCTTCACCGCGGACGGATGCCCGATCGGAGACCCGGCGTTCTGCGAACAGGCGGCGTTCCTCGCCAACGCGCTGGTGCTGTCCGACGCCGACGCCGTCTTCGACCTCAGCCGCCGCGTGTCGATGGACTGCGCGGATCTCGACCACGACGTGTTCCCCCAGTGCGAGCAGCGAGGAGGAACGCTCGAGGGCTACGTGGTGGGCGACCATCAGGGTCACCTCTTCGTGGACGAACCCGCCGGCTACCGGCGGACCCTCCGCTTCTTCGTCGAGGCCGTGGACGAGGAGTACTCGGACGAGTTCGGCGACGCGCGGATGCAGATCCTCGGCGTCTCCACGTGCGGCAAGGGCGCGGACACCTCGTATCACCTGGTGTACCTCGTCGGGCTCGGCGACCCGACCAGCACGCTGCCCGCCGATCGCTTCCTGGGGACCTACGAGCTCACGAAGGAGGACGGCTCGTGGGCCGTCGGGGCGACGTATGTCGGGCTCTACACGGACTGGCAGCTCGTGCTGGACGACCCGTTGACCCAGATCGCCTGCGGCGACGTCCAGCCGTGGGTCGGGGCGGCTCCGAACCTCAACCCACCGCAGTCCGAGAGCCAACCGACGCCGATCCCCGGCACCGGCTCCACGTAGGCCGCGCGCACGATTCGCGGGCGACGTGTCATGCTCCGGGCGAGCGCCCAGGGAGGGCGAGATCGGACGGAAGGGGGACCGTGATGGCCGATTATGTGCTCCTGTACAGCGGCGGCACGATGCCGGAGACCAAGGAAGAGCAGGACGCGGTGATGGCCGCGTGGAACGCGTGGTTCGGCGAGCTTGGCGGAGCGCTGAAGGACGGCGGCAACCCGTTCACCCCGGCGGCCAAAACGATCGGGTCCGACGGGTCGGTGAGCGACGGCGGCGCGAGCGCGAGCGGCTACTCGATCGTGACGGCCGACTCGCTGGACGAGGCGGTCGGCAAGGCCAAGGGCTGCCCGGTGCTCCAGGGGGGCGCCAGCATCACGGTGTACGAGACCTTCGCGGTGATGTAGCGCTCATCAGGCCGCGGACGCCCGCCAGCCCGAGACCCGCTCGATGTCGATCGCGACGACGGGGCCCCCGGGGGGCTCGGCCGCGTACTGCGGGTACTTCGCTCGGAGCCACCTCAGCGCCCGGGAGCGCTCTCCCGCCGAGCTCACGACGCGACCGTTCCCGGATGCTCGCACCCACCACAGGGAGCCCCAGTCCTCGTCGTACCCGTCCACAACGAACTCGACCGCGGGGTTGCCCTCGAGGTTCCGCAGTCGCTGCACGAGCTCCGAGCGCTTGGGCTTGTGGTCGACCGCCCAATAGGCTCGGGGCTCGCTCCCGGCCGAGTCGTCGACCGCGAAGACGAACGGGACGACGTGCGGGCGATCGTCCGGCGTCACCGTCGCGATCCGGCCGACGCGGGCCGATCGAAGCCGTTCCCACGCCTCGTCCCGATCCACGAACCCACCCCTCGGGTCGAACGGCCCCAAGGCTATCCTGCGTGGCGTGCCCCCGGCCGTGATCCGCCGTGGCTGATCAGCAGGCGCCACCGTTCGAACGGCTCGACTTCCTCTACACGCCGTCGACCGACGTTCCCCGTGACCTCAAATACTTCACCGAGGTGCTCGGCGGCCGGGCGGTCTTCGCGATCGACGCGATGGGCACCAGGGTCGCGGCGGTCGAGTTGACCGAGGGGCCGCCGCTCGTGCTCCTCACCGACCACGTCGAGGGCGAACGCGCGATCCTCGTCTACCGCGTGGGCAGCCTGGCGACGGCGCTCGAGGACCTCACGGGTCGCGGGTGGGAGCCAGAGAGCACGTTCGAGATCCCGCACGGGCCATGCTGCTCGTTCCGAACCCCGGGCGGCCATCGCGTCGCGCTGTACGAACTCGTCCGTCCCGAGGTGGCCGAGCACTTCGCGGGCCGCTTCGACTTCTGAGCTACGACGGCGGCGTGTACGAGACCAGGCGGGACACCTCCTGGCCGCCGCGGAGCACGCGTTCGAGCACCACGCCGATCCCCGGCGCGTAGAACTTGTGCTCGAGGATCTGGGGCTCGAGCGGCGTGGTGTCCTCGGTCACGACGACCCGATCGAACGACCCGTACGGCACGGTGACACGGTCATCGATCGCGACGACGGTTCCGACGTCTTCCGCCTCGCCCTTGAGGAACTCCTGGTGGTAGCTCTCGCCGACGGTCGGCTGCGCGAGCATGACGACGCCGGGCTGCGCGCCGGCGACGCCGGCCTCCCACGATCCTTTCGTCGAGGTGACCTTGCCGCTGTCGTACTCGGCCGTGTCCTCGCCGAAGTACCAGACGTTCCCGAACCGATCCTGGGCGTACCAGTCGAACGTGTCCTCGGCCAGGTCGCCGTTCGCCGAAAAGACCTGATCGTGCACCACGGTGGTCGTCACGCCGAGGATCACCTTCGTGCGATCGGTGACGACGACGACGTTGCGCTCGCGCTGCCCGTCCGACACGCCCTCGAACACCGTCCTGGCCCCGGGCATGAACGGCATGTACGGGTTGTCGATCACCGCGACGAAGTCCTCGGGGGGCGGCAGGTCGGGCCGGTACGGCTGGCCCTCCATGATCGGCGCGGGGTTCGCCACGGGCTCCGCGGTCGGGCTCGGGGTCGCGGGGGGGCTCGAGGCGACGGGCTGCGGCGAGGGCGGGCTCGAGGCGACGGGCTGCGGGTTCGAGGACGCCGGCGTTCCCCCACACGCGCCCGCCACGAGCGCGAAACCCGCGAGAACGATCGTCGTTCGTGCGCGTCGTGCGTTCATCGGATCACTCCTTTGGCGGCATCGCTCCCAAGGGTGCCGCACGAACGATGAGAGCACCGTGAGGACGTGGTTCGCCGTTCACGTGGGGATCGACAGGACCACCACGGCACCGCCGCCGGGAAGATTCGCGACCTCGGCGGTCCCGCCGTGCGCCTGCGCGACCGCGGCCACGATCGCGAGGCCGAGACCCGTGCCGCCCTCCGGCCGGGACCTCGACGCGTCCGGGCGCGCGAACGCCTCGAACGCGAGGGGGAGGAACTCGGCCGGGAAGCCGGGACCGTTGTCCCGAACCTCGAGCCGCAGGGACCCGTCGTCCCGCTCGGCCGCGACGCTCACCCGGCCGCCGGCCGGGACGTACCGCAGGCCGTTGTCGAGCAGGTTCCCGAGGGCCTGACGCATCCGCAGCTCGTCCAGGTCGGCCCGGAGCTCGCCGGGGACGTGGACGTCGATGCCGACGCCGCGTTCGGAGGCGCGCGCGGCGAACGAGTCGACGGTGCCGCCCACCATCTCCGCGACGTCGACCGGCTCGCGCCGGATCGGCAGACGACCCCGGTCGGAGCGCGCGAGCACGAGCAGGTCGTCGGCGAGCCGAGCCAGCCGATCGGCCTCCTCCGACGCGCTGCGGAGCGCGAGCTCCAGCTCGTCCGACGTGCGCGAACGGCGAAGCGCGAGGTCCAGCTCAGCCTTCAGGTTGGACAGCGGCGTCCGGAGCTCGTGGCTCGCGTCGTCCACGAACCGCCGCTCGCGTTCGATCGCCTCCTCGAGCCGGTCCAGCATCGCGTTCAGCGTCTCGGCCAGGCGCGCGAGCTCGTCGCCGGTACCCGGGACGGGTAGCCGGCGCCCGGGATCGCCGGCGGAGATCGCGGCCGCCTCCGCGCGCATCGACTCGACCGGCCGGAGCGTCCACCCGACCAGCAGCCACGTCACCCCGACGGCCAGGATCAGCGCCAGCGGACCCCCGATCGCGAGCGCGGCCGCGAGCCGGCCGAGCGTCGTCCGCTGATCGTCGAGCGACGCCCCCACCACCAGGACGCCCCCGTCGGGAACGGGGACGGCGAGGATCCTCGCCGGCACGACCTCGCCCTCGATCGTGAGCGCCTGTCGTTCGGAGAAGGTCGGAACGTTCAGGTCGCCGGCCACGAGCGCGGACGCGCCCGAGATGCTCCTCGAGGACTCGACCGCCGAGCCGTCGGGACCGATCAGCTGCGCGAACGCGTCGTCGGGCTGGTCGAGCGGGAGCGAGCCCGTCTCCTCCACGACCAGGAGCCCGGCGTCCGCCCTCGACCGAAGGGTCTCGTCGATGGTTCGCCGGAGCTCGGTTTGCAACCGCAGGTAGACGAACACGCCGGTCGCGGCCAGGACGACGGCCATCAGGGCCGCCGAGACCAGCGTCACCCGCGTGCGAAGGCGCATCAGCCCGGCTCCGCCCGGAGCCGGTAGCCCGCACCGCGCACGGTCTCGATCTGATCGCGTCCGAAGGGACGATCGACCTTGTTTCGCAGGTAACGGACGTAGACGTCGACGACGTTGGAGTCACCTTCGTACGCGAAGTCCCAGACGTGCTCGATCAGCTGGGTCCGGGTCAGGACCTCGCCGGGATGGCGCATCAGGTATTCGAGGAGGGCGAACTCGCGCGCCGTCAGGTCGATCGAGCTCCCGTCGCGCACCACGCTCCTCGCGGCGGGGTCGAGCTCCAGATCGCCGACCCGAAGGACCGGGGGTCGCTCGGTGGCCCCGCGCCGCATGAGCGCGCGCAGCCGCGCCAGCAGCTCGGCGAACGAGAACGGCTTGGTCAGGTAGTCGTCGGCGCCGGCGTCGAGCCCCGAGACCCGGTCGGCCACCGCATCGCGCGCCGTGAGCATGAGGACGGGGCTCCATCGGCCGGCCTCGCGCAGCCTGCGGCTGACCTCGAAGCCGTCGAGGTCGGGGAGCATCAGGTCGAGAACGATCGCGTCGTACGGGTTCTCGGTCCCCAGCCAGAGCGCGTCCTCCCCCCGCCCGGCAACGTCGACCGCGTACCCCTCTTCCTCGAGGGCGCGCTTGAGCAGGCCGGCCATCTTGACCTCGTCCTCGACCACGAGCACCCTCATCGGACACAGCGTAGGCCGAAGCGATGAGAGCGGGATGAGAGGCCTCGACGTCGAGCTATCGACCCCGAGTCCCTCGAGGTCGAAGACTCACGGCGTGGGCTCTAGGACCATCACACGACGGTGCTGCTCGGGGTCGTGCCGACACCAATCCTCGGGATCCGCGGACCCACCCAACTGCCCGGCGTTGAATCGGAGCGTCGTCGCGTGCGCGGTGTTCGGGTGGGTCTCCACGATGTGCCGAGTCAGGGTGCAGAGTACGACGCTGTCGCCGGGCCCAGGACCGATCCACCCCACCGAGCAGACGGGGCAGCGTGCAGCGGCGTGTGGCAG
>CBRGMI010000134.1:0-5247 GCA_967797495.1 uncultured bacterium | reverse complement strand
CGCCGGCCGCGTGCTGCTCCTCGCTGGGGGCGACCGCGATGTCGGACCGGGACGCGGAAGCGACGGCCGCCGTCTTCAAGGCGCTGTCGGACTCGGCACGCGTGCGCATCGTGAACCTGTTGGCCAACGCCGAGGCGCCGGTCTGCGTGTGCGACCTGACGCCCAAGCTCGGCCTGTCGCAGCCCACCGTGAGCTTCCACCTGAAGAAGCTCATGCAGGCCGGTCTGCTGGAACGCGAGCAGCGCGGCGTGTGGGCGTTCTACACGGTGAACCGCGAGGTGCTCCCGCGCCTCGGGAGGATCTTCGAGCTGGAAGGAGCGATCGCATGAGCGAGGTCAGGGAACAGGTCCGCGACCACTACCGCGAGGTCGCGATCGACGTGCGGGACGGCGGGGACGGGTGTTGCGATTCGGGATGCTGCGGCTCGAAGGACCAGGTCTGGGGCGCCGAGCTGTACGAGGCGGTCGAGAGGGCCGAGCTCCCCGACGCCGCGGTCCTGGCGAGCCTCGGGTGCGGGAACCCAATCGCCGTGGCCGAGCTGCGCGAGGGCGAGACCGTGCTCGACCTGGGTTCGGGTGGGGGGATCGACGTGCTGCTTTCGGCGCGAAGAGTCGGGTCGACCGGGCACGCGTACGGTCTCGACATGACCGACGAGATGCTCGATCTCGCCCGACGCAACGCCGCCGACGCGGGCGCCGAGAACGTCGAGTTCCTCAAGGGCTACATCGAGGACGTCCCGCTGCCGGACGCGAGCGTCGACGTGATCATCTCGAACTGCGTGATCAACCTGTCCGCCGACAAGCACGCGGTGTTCGAGGAGATGCGGCGTGTGCTCAGGCCGGGCGGCCGGATCGGGATCAGCGACGTCGTGGCGTCCGATGACCTCTCGCCTTCGGCGCGGGCCGAGCGCGGGAGCCTCGTCGGATGCATCGCCGGCGCGCTGTCGTTCGGCGAGTACCGCTCGGGTCTGGAGGGTGCGGGGTTCGGCGAGATCGAGATCGAGCCCACCCACGACGTCGCGGACGGCATGCACGCGGCGATCGTCCGGGCGCGCCGAACCTGACCGGATGACGGCGGAGGGTTTCGGGTAGCCTTCGCGGCGCGATGGGGCGGCTCTTCGGCACGGACGGCGTTCGAGGCGTGTTCGGACGCGACCTGACCACGGATCTCGCGCGTTCGATCGGACGCGCGGCCGTGACGGTGATCGCCCGCGACCGCCACGAACCGCCGACGTTCTTGATCGGCCGCGACACCCGCGCATCGGGCCCGGTCCTCGAGGACGCGCTCGTGGACGGCATCGTCGCCGGTGGGGGCAACGCGATCCGTGCTGGCGTCGTTCCCACGCCGGGGGTGGCGTTCCTCACGACCGAGCTCGGCGTCGAGTCCGGCGTGGTGATCTCCGCCTCGCACAACCCACCCGAGGACAACGGGATCAAGTTCTTCGGGTTCCGCGGGTTCAAGCTGTCGGATCGTCTCGAGGACGAGATCGAGGCAGAGATCGCGGCCGGGGGCGGCGAGGGGGGCTCGGCTGGGCGCGAGCTCCCGATGCCCTCCGGCGGCTCGAGCTACCTCGATCACGTCGTGGCTTCCGCACAGTCGCGCCTCGACGGGTGGCGGGTGGTCGTCGACTGCGCGAACGGCGCGGCCTCCGCGTTCGCGCCCGCCGCGCTCGAACGCCTGGGCGCCGAGGTGATCTCGATCCACGCCCAGCCTGACGGCTCGAACATCAACGTCGACTGCGGCGCGCTCTACCCCGAGGTGGTCGCGGAGGCGGTCGTGGCACACGGCGCACATGGCGGGGTCGCGCACGACGGTGACGCCGACCGCGCGCTGTTCGCCGACGCCGCCGGGAACGTGATCGACGGCGACCAGGTGCTCGCGGCCTGCGCGATCTCGATGCAGGAGGACGGCACGCTGACCGGCGACACGGTCGTCGCGACCGTGATGTCGAACATCGGGTTCCACCGGGCGATGCACGACCACGGCATCGACGTGATCTCGGCACCGGTCGGCGACCGGTACGTGCTCGAACAGATGCTGCAGCACGAGGTGGCGCTCGGCGGCGAGCAGTCGGGACACCTGATCTTCCGGGACCAGGCCACGACGGGGGACGGGCTGATCACCGCGGTGCGCTTCCTCTCCCTCGCGGCCCGACGGGGGGTCCCCGTCGGCGAGCTCGCGGCGGTGATGCGCCGCTTCCCCCAGGTACTCGTGAACGTCGAGGTCGAGCACAAGGAGCTGCTCGAGGACGCCCGGGAGGTCTGGGACACGGTCCGCGCGAACGAGGAGGCCCTCGATGGCTCGGGGCGAGTGCTCGTCCGGGCCTCGGGCACCGAGCCGATCGTCCGCGTGATGGTCGAGGCCGAGAGCGAGGAGCTCGCCCGCAGGCACGCGCATTCGGTCGCCGAACGCATCGCGTCCGCGCTCGCGTAAGGGACTCTCTCCACCTTTCGACGCACACGACGCTCCTGTTACCCTCGAACCTCATGTGCGGCATCGTGGGCTACGTAGGCCCCGACCAGGCGCTCCCCGTCGTCCTCGAGGGCCTGCGACGTCTCGAGTACCGCGGGTACGACTCGGCCGGCGTCGCAGTGATCGACGGTGGCCTCTCAGTGGTGAAGCGAGCCGGCAAGCTGTCCGAACTCGACGCCGCCCTCGAGGTCGCCGGCGCCGTCCCGGGCTCGATCGGGATGGGGCACACGCGGTGGGCGACCCACGGCGCGCCGACCGACCGGAACGCGCACCCTCACCTGGACTGCGGCGGGCGCGTCGCTGTGATCCACAACGGGATCATCGAGAACTTCACGGACCTGCGTACCGGTCTCCAGAAGCGCGGCCACGTCCTGGAGTCCGATACCGACACGGAGGTCCTCGCCCACCTGATCGAGGAGAAGGAGGGTTCGCTCGCGGATCGCGTGCGAGCCACGGCCGCCGAGCTCGACGGGGCGTACGCGCTCGTCGTCCTCGCGCTCGACGAACCCGACGTCATCGTCGGCGTCCGGGTCTCGTCGCCGCTGATCGTCGGGCTCGGCGATGGGGAGAACGTCCTCGCGTCCGACATCCCCGCGGTGCTCCAGAAGACGCGGACCGTCCTGCCGATCGAGGAGAACCAGGTGGTCGAGGTGCGGGCCGGCGGCGTTCGCGTCACGGATCTGCACGGCAACGAGGTCGAGGTCGAGCCCTTCGAGGTGGCGTGGGACGTCGCGCGCGCGCAGAAGGGTGGGTTCGACGACTTCATGCTGAAGGAGATCCACGAGCAGCCCGCGGCGATCCGGGACACGCTGGTCGGCCGCGTCAACGAGCAGGGTCTGCTCGCGCTGGACGAGCTGCACACCGACACCGACGTCCTGCGCGAGATCGACAAGGTCTTCGTCGTGGCGTGCGGGACGGCGTTCCACTCCGGTCTGGTCGCCAAGTACGCGATCGAGCACTGGACGCGGGTGCCGGTCGAGATCGACATCGCCTCGGAGTTCCGCTACCGCGATCCCGTGCTCGGGCCGAACACGCTCACCCTCGCCGTGAGCCAGTCCGGGGAGACGATCGACACGCTCGAGGCGGCGCGGCACGCCTCGCGCCAGGGCTCGAAGGTGATCGCCGTGACGAACACGATCGGCTCGTCGCTCGCGCGCGAGGCCGACGCGGTGATGTACACGCACGCGGGACCCGAGATCTGCGTCGCGGCGACGAAGACCTTCGCCACGCAGATGGCCGCGCTGCACCTGGTCGCGCTGTACCTCGCGCAGATCCGCGGTGCGATGTTCCCGGTGGAGGTCGGCGACATCCTGACCCGGATGCGCGAGCTCCCGGGCCAGGTTCGACGCACGCTCTCGTTGTCGGAGCAGATCGTCGGCATCGCCCACGAGATCCACGAGGCCCCCGATGTCCTGTTCATCGGACGACACACCGGCTACCCGGCCGCGCTCGAGGGCGCGCTGAAGCTCAAGGAGCTGTCGTACGTGCACGCGGAGGGTTACCCCGCCGGCGAGCTCAAGCACGGGCCGATCGCGCTCGTCGAGGAGGGTGTCCCGGTCGTCGCGGTCGCCACCGAGTGCCACGTCTACCCGAAGGTCCTGTCGAACATCCAGGAGGTTCGCGCGCGGGGCGCCCGCGTGATCGCGATCGCGAGCGAGGGCGACGAGGAGATCTCGCGCCACGCCGACGACGTCCTGTTCGTCCCGCGGGTGCCCGAGCTGTTCGCCCCCGTGGTGGTGACGCCCCCGTTGCAGCTCCTGGCCTACCACGTCGCCAAGCTCCGGGGGTGCGACGTCGACCAGCCTCGGAACCTCGCCAAGAGCGTCACGGTCGAGTAGCCGAGCGGCGGGCGCCTCGGCGGCTACCCTACCGGCGTGGAGATCCTCGGCCTCGGGGTCGACATCTGCGAGATCGAGCGGATGGAGCGCGCCCTGGGGCGACACCCGGCGATGCGCGAGCGGGTGTTCACCCCGGAGGAGCGGGCCTACTGCGACGGGAAGGCTCGTCCGGCGGAGTCCTACGCGGGACGGTTCGCGGCCCGCGAGGCCGTGATCAAGGCGCTCGGCGGCTACCGGGGCAGGCGCTGGCAGGACATCTCGGTCACCCGGGCGCCTTCCGGCGCGCCCTCGGTCCGCTTGGATGGCAACGCGAAGGCCAGGGCGGACCATCTCGGGGTCTCGGACGTGCTGATCACGTTCACCCACGAGAGGTCGAGCGCGGTGGCGTTCGCGGTGGCGGTGTCCGGATGAGGTTCGTCTTGACCCCCGCCGAGGCGGCCGAGCTCGATCGCGCGACCCAACGGCGAGGGACCCCCGCGGACGCGCTGATGGAGGCCGCCGGCCGGGAGGTCGCCGACGCCGCCGTCCGGCTGATCGGCGGCGCGTACGGACGGCGCGCGGTGGTGGTGAGCGGCAAGGGCAACAACGGTGGCGACGGTCTGGTCGCGGCCCGGTACCTTGACCGCGCCGGCATCCGGACCACGGTGCTGCTGCTGGACGACGCGCCGGCGGGTCCTGCGGGGACCAACCTCGCGCGGCTCGGAACCACGACGGTGCGGCGTCGCGCGTTCGAGCCGGCGGCGCTCGATCGCGAGCTCGGGCGCGCCGACGTGGCGGTCGACGCGATCTTCGGGACGGGCTTCCGCGGGGCCCCGACCGGGTCGTACGCCGAGGCGATCGGGGCGCTCGCCGCGTCCCCGATCCCGCTCGTGGCTGTCGACATCCCCTCGGGCGTGAACGGCGAGACCGGAGCCGTGGAGGGTCCTGCGGTCCGCGC
>CBRGMI010000133.1:0-5341 GCA_967797495.1 uncultured bacterium | reverse complement strand
GAGAAGGCGTTCGAGGGACTGTTCCGCGTGCTCGGCCTCTCGGTGGACTGGAGCCAGACGTACCGAACGATCGATGCGCGCTCGCGACGGGTCTCGCAGCGCGTGTTCCTCCGGCTCCTTCGTCGTGGGATCGCGTATCAGGCCGAGGCGCCGACGATGTGGGACGTCGACTTCCGGACGGCCGTCGCGCAGGCGGAGATCCGGGATCGAGAGGTGGACGGCCGCTACTACCGCATCCGGTTCGACCTGACCGACGGCTCGGGATCGGTGGAGGTCGAAACGTCGAGGCCCGAGCTCATGCCGGCCTGCGTCGCGCTCGTCGTGAACCCATCCGACGATCGGTACCGGTCGCTCGTTGGCACGACGGCCCTGACACCGTTGTTCGCCGCCGAGGTCCCGATCGTCGCGCACGAGCTGGCGGATCCCGAGAAGGGGACCGGTGTCGCGATGATCTGCACCTTCGGCGACGTCACCGACGTCACGTGGTGGCGAGAGCTGAAGCTGCCGTCCCGCGTCGTGGTTCGACGAGACGGCACGATCGCGCCGCCTCGGTGGGGGGAGGCGGGGTGGGAGTCGCGGGACGTCGAGTCCGCTCGCCGGGCGCAGGAGGAGATCGCCGGGCTCTCCTCGAAGAGGGCTCGCACGCGGATCGCCGAGCTCCTCGGCGCCTCGGGGGCCCTCCTCGGCGAGCCGACGCAGGTACGCCACGTCGTGAAGTTCTACGAGAACGGACAGCGGCCGCTGGAGGTGGTCTCCAGCCGGCAGTGGTTCGTGAGGACGATCGAGCTCCGCGACCGCCTCCTCGAGCGTGGACGCGAGTTGCGGTGGCACCCGCCGCACATGGGGGCACGGTACGCGTCGTGGGTCGAGGGCTTGAACGGGGACTGGGGCATCAGCCGGCAGCGGTTCTTCGGCGTTCCGATCCCGCTGTGGTACCCCCTCGACCACGACGGTGTGCCGGATCATGACAATCCGCTGCTCCCGGGCGAGGACCGGCTCCCCGTCGACCCGAGCTCCGACGTCCCGAGCGGGTACTCGGAGGATCGGCGCGGCAAGCCGGATGGGTTCGTCGGGGACCCCGACGTCATGGACACCTGGGCCACCTCCTCCCAGACACCGGAGATCGCCGGGGGGTGGGAGGAGGACGAGGACCTCTTCGGTCGGGTCTTCCCGATGGACCTTCGTCCCCAGGCCCACGACATCATCAGGACCTGGCTCTTCTACACGATCCTGAAGGCCGAGCTGATCCACGGGAAGCTGCCGTGGACCGACGCAGCGATCAGCGGTTTCATCCTCGACCCCGACCGGAAGAAGATGTCGAAGTCCAAGGGGAACGTGGTCACCCCGATCGGCCTGCTGGAGGAGTTCGGGGCGGACGCCGTTCGATACTGGGCCGCGAGCGCGCGGCTTGGTCTGGATGCCGCCTTCAAGGAAGAGCAGATCAAGATCGGGCGACGGCTCGCGATCAAGATCCTGAACGCCTCGCGCTTCGCCCTGTCGCTCGAGGGCGCCGAGACCGAGATCGCCGATGCGCTCGACCGGTCGATGCTCGTGGCGCTCGCGGACGTGGTGGGGCAGGTGACGGCCGCGCTCGAGGACTACGAGCACGCGCGCGCGCTCGAGATCGTCGAACGCTTCTTCTGGGGTTTCACCGACGACTACCTCGAGCTCGTCAAGGGTCGGGCGTACGGCGGCCATGGTCCAGAGGCCGCCGGGTCGGCGATCGCCTCGCTCCGGTTCGCCCTCGACGTCCTGCTCCGCCTGTTCGCCCCGTTCCTGCCCTACGCAACCGAGGAGGTGTGGTCGTGGTGGCGGGAGGGCTCGATCCACCGCGCGAGCTGGCCGTCGACCGGTGGCTTTCCCGCCGGTGGCGAGCCGGTCGTCTACGAGGTGGCTGCCTGGACGCTCGGCGAGATCCGCAAGTCGAAGGCGCTCGCGAGGCGCTCGCTCCGCACCGATGTCATGCGCCTCGTCGTCCGGGACACGCCCGAGCGTCTGAAGATCCTGCGCGGGGTGGAGCGGGACATCGCCGAGGCCGGCAAGGTCAGTTCGTTCGAGTACGTCGAGGCCGCCGAGCCCTCGGTCGAGGTCGACCTGGCGCCGCAGGACTGAACCGTGCGGTTCGCCGACGCGGTTGCCGAGCTCGGGCTTCGCCAGCCCGAACACCTGCCCAAGCCCGATCTCGACCGGATGCGCGCGCTCGCCACCTTGCTGGCCGAGCCACAGCTCACCTACCCGACGATCCACGTCACGGGGACCAACGGGAAGACGACCACCGCCCGCCTCGCCTCGGCGGTCGCGTGCGCCCACGGGCTCACGACCGGGCTGTTCACCTCGCCCCACCTCGACTCGGTGACGGAGCGGTTCCAGGTCTGCGGTGAGCCGATGGCAGAGGAGACGTTCGGCGAAGAGTTCGAGCACCTGCTCGCGTATGTGCGGACCGTCGACGAGCAGGTCGGCCGCGTCACGTACTTCGAGGCCCTCACGGCGCTCGCATACCTCTCGTTCGCCGACGCGCCGGTGGCGCTCGGCGTGTTCGAGGTCGGCATGGGGGGGACGTGGGACGCGACCAACCTCGTCTCCGGCGACGTCGCGGTGATCTGCCCGATCGGGCTCGATCACCCGGAGCTCGGTTCGACGATCGCCGAGGTGACCCGGGAGAAGGCCGGCATCATCAAGCAGGGCAGGGTCGCCGTGGTGCGCGAGCAGGAGGCCGAAGCGCTCGAGGTGATCGAGCGACGATGCGAGGAGCAGATCGCCACGCTCCTGCTCGAGGGGCGCGACTGGGAGGTCGCCGAACTCACGCCGGCGGTTGGGGGGCAGGCCCTCGCGATCCGAGGGCTCCACGCGACGTACGACGACGCGCACCTGCCGATCTACGGGGAGCACGCGGCCCACAGCGCCTCGGCCGCGGTCGTCGCGGTCGAGGCACTGCTGGAGCGCGCCCTGGACCCCGACGCCGTGCGGCTCGCGCTCGGCGCGGCCACCTCGCCCGGGCGCCTGGAGGTGGTGGCGCGGCGACCGCTGGTGGTCCTGGACGGCGCCCACAACCCGGCCGCGGCACGGGCGCTGGCCGAGGCGTTGCCCGACACGTTCACGTGGGATCGGCTGCACCTCGTGCTGGGCGTCTTCGCCGACAAGGATCTCGGGGGCATCGTGGCTCCGCTCGCACCGTTCGCCGACGCCGGATACGCGACGGCGGTCGACAGCGTTCGGGCCCGACCGCCGCGCGATGTGGCGGACGCGATGGCATTCCACGGCATCGCGACCGAACCCTTCCCGTCGGTCCCCGACGCGCTGGACGCGGCGGCGCGAGCCGCCTCCGACGGCGACCTCATCCTGGTGACGGGCTCTCTGTACACTGTCGCGGACGCCCGCCGGGCGCTCCTGGAGGACCCCTGAGATGACGGTGGAATCGACGCTGCTCGTCGTGAAGCCCGACGGCGTACGCCGCGGACTCGTCGGCGAGGTCCTCCGGCGAGCCGAGGACAAGGGCCTGCGGGTCGCCGAGATCCGTTCGTTGACGATCGATCGCGCGCTCGCGGAGGAGCACTACGGGGAGCACCGCGACAAGCCGTTCTTCGGCGAGCTCGTCGGCTTCATCACCTCGGGGCCGGTCGTGGTCGCGCGCCTGGAGGGGGAGGGCGCGATCGACGTCTGGCGGACGATGATGGGACCGACGGATCCGGCAACGGCGCCGCCCGGCACGATCCGCGGCGATTACGGTCTGATCATCACCGAGAACCTCGTGCACGGCAGCGACTCGCCCGACTCGGCCGAGCGCGAGCTCAAGCTCTTCTTCGGCTGACGCGTTCGGCGAGGCGGCGCGTCTCGGGTTACTACGAGGCCTTGCGGAACGCCACGACGGCGTTGTGGCCGCCGAACCCGAACGAGTTCGACATCGCGAGACGGACGTCCAGCTCGCGCGCCTCGTTCGGCACGTAGTCGAGGTCGCAGTCGGGGTCGGGCGTCTCGTAGTGGATCGTCGGCGGCACGACGGCGTTGGCGATCGCGAGCGCGCAGATCGCGCCCTCCACTGCCCCCGCCGCGCCCAGCATGTGACCCGTCATCGACTTCGTCGAGGAGACCGCGATGCGGTGGGCGACGTCCTCGCCGAGGGTCGCCTTGATCGCGGCCGTCTCCGCCGCGTCGTTCAGCTGCGTCGAGGTCCCGTGCGCGTTGACGTACGTGACGGCCTCCGGCTCTTCGCCCGCGTCACGCAGCGCCCAACCCATCGCCAGAGCCGCGCCCGAGCCCTTCGGGTCGGGGGCCGTGATGTGGAACGCGTCGTCCGAGGCTCCGTAGCCGGCGACCTCGCAGTACACCCGGGCGCCACGGGCGTTCGCGTGCGTCTCGGACTCGAGGATCAGCGTGCACGCGCCCTCGGACAGCACGAACCCGTCCCGCGCCCGGTCGAACGGCCGAGACGCGGTCTCGGGATCGGGGTTCCTCGTGAGCGCCGTCATCTGTGCGAACGCGGCGACCGTGAGGGGGAGGGTTGCGGCCTCCGAACCGCCGGCGACACAGACGTCCATGTAGCCGTCCCGGATGTACCGCAGCGCCTCGCCGATCGCGTGGTTCGACGACGAACAGGCCGAGACCGTGCACAGGTTCGGGCCGGTGAAGCCGAACCGCATCGCGATGTGGCCGCTCGCGGCGTTCGCCATCAGGGCGGGCACCATGAACGGTGACACGCGGCCCGGGCCCTTCTCGAGCAGCACGCTGTGCTGGGTGAGCAGGGTCTGGATGCCGCCGATGCCGGTGGCGAAGATCACGCCCGCGCGCTCGGAGGGGACCTCGGGCTTGCCCGCGTCCTCCCAGGCGAGGACGGCCGACGAGACGCCGAGGTGGACGAAGCGGTCGGTCCGACGGATCTCCTTGGGATCCAGCCACGGAGACGGATCGAACCCCTGGACCTCTCCCGCCACCTTGACGGGGAGGTCGTCGGTCTCGAACGCCGTGATCAGGCGGATCCCGTTGCGGCCGGACGTGAGCCCGCCCCAGAAGTCGTCCACGCCGGTGCCCACCGGCGTGACCGGTCCGATCCCGGTGACGACGACCCGCTCGCCCATCGGGGTCAGGACGATCCGAGCTTCTGCTCCACCAGGGCCACGGCCTGTCCGACGGTCTTGACCCCTTCCATCTCTTCCTCGGGGATGTCGATGCTCCACTCCTCCTCGAGGGCGAGTACCGCCTCGACCAGATCGAGCGAGTCGGCGTTCAGATCCTCGGCGAAACGGGCGTCGGGCACGACCTGGGCCTCGTCGACCGCGAGCTGCTCGGCAAGGACCTTGCGGACCCGAGACTCGATCTCTGCCTTGTCCATCCTTCCTCCTGTGTC
>CBRGMI010000132.1:0-5364 GCA_967797495.1 uncultured bacterium | reverse complement strand
AGCCGCTCGACGACCTGGACGTGGACTTCGCGGTCCTGGACGGGGCGACGAACCATGCGGTGCTCGACGCTCGGACCTCGCGCGCCGATCTGGATCTCGGGCGGTTCGAGAAGAAGCGCGTGCGCTTTCGGATCGAGGCCTTCCCGTACGAGCCCGGGAAGTACTGGGTGACGGTCGGGTTGTCCAACCGCACCACCGGGCATCTGTACCACGTGCAGACCCAGCGGTACCTGTTCGAGGTCGTCGACGCGCCCCGCGTGCAGGAGCGCGTCGAGGTTCCGGTGGCCGTGGAGGTCGAGGACCTGTGACCGAACGCGCGACCGACCCGATCACGACCCAGACGAAAGGAACCCCTCCGATGTTGATCGTGCTGATCCTGTTCTCCGTGACGCTGGCCGCGGTGGCGCAGCTGGCGCTCAAGCACGGCATGAACCTCGTGAACGACGAGCTCGCACCGCAGACCTTCTCGCTGAACGGTTCCTCGCTGCGCGTGGTCGTCGGCCAGCCGTTCGTCTGGGGCGGGCTGTTCCTGTTCGGCCTGTCCGCGCTCGTCTGGCTGGTGGTGCTGTCGAGGGCCTCGCTCTCGTTCGCCTACCCGTTCGCCGCGCTCACGTACGTGCTGATCCTGCTCTTCGACCAGTTCGTGCTGGACGAGACGGTGCCGCCGCTGCGCTGGGCGGGGGTCGCGTTCATCGGCGTGGGGATCATCCTCGTGTCGCAGACCCAGCACACGTGACCCGATGAAGGCCGTCGTGCTGGTCGGGGGCGAGGGCACCCGCCTGCGCCCGATCACCGAGACCCTACCCAAGCCGCTCGTCCCGCTCGTGGACCGGCCGAGCCTGGATCACGTGCTCGACCACCTGGCGGGCCACGGCGTGCACGAGGTCGTGCTGTCGAGCTCGTACCTGGAGGAGACCTTCCACGCGTTCATCCAGTCCCGTCGCGGCGACCCGTCGATCACCTGGATCACCGAGACCGAGCCGCTCGGCACGGGCGGCGCGATCGTGAACGCGCTCGAAGCCCTCGACACGCACGACCCCTTCTTCGCCCTCAACGGCGACATCCTCACCGACCTGGACCTCACCGAGATGCTTGCGAGGCACCGCGATCGGGGCGCGGTGGCGACGATCGCGCTCACCCACGTCGAGGACGCCAGGCCGTACGGCCTCGTGCCGATCGACGCCGACGGGCGGGTGCTCGAGTTCCGTGAGAAGCCGTCGGAGCCCACGCCGGGCGAGATCAACGCGGGCACCTACGTCCTGGACCCCGCCGCGCTCGATGGCTGGACCCACGGCGAGAACGTCTCGATCGAGCGCCAGATCTTCCCGGCGCTCATCTCCGCGGGACGGCCGCTCGCGGGGTTCCCGTCCGAGGCGTATTGGATGGACCTCGGGACCCCGCAGGCGTACCTGCAGGCGCAGTTCGACCTGCTCGACGGCCGCGTGGATGGCCACCGCTCGTACCCGTCGCCGTTCGTCGACACCGGCGGCCGCATCGACCGGGGAGCGACCGTGAGCGAGCACGTCGTCGTCGGTCCGCGTGCAACGATCGAGACCGGGGCGCGGGTGAGCGACACCGTCCTGCACGAGCGGGCGGTGATCGAAGGCGACACGGTCGTGGAGCGCTCGATCCTCGGGCCCGGCGCGACGGTGATGAGGGGTGCGTCGGTCCGCGACTCCGTCCTCGGCGAACGGGCGGTGGTGGGCGGGGGCGCCTCGGTGCGCGAGGGTCGCGTCCAACCGGGGGAGCGGGTCGAGGCGTAACCATCGGTCCCGCCGGGACGTTGTGATACGGTGCGGAGCCGCCCGACCACAGCCGATCGAAGCCTTCGGAGCATGCGTAGAGCCCTCATCCTCGCCCTCCTCGCCGCCCTTCTGATCCCTTGGGTTACCGGCGCGACCCCGGCGGTCGCCGGGTCGCAGCGCGGGCCCGACGGTCCGTCGCGGTTCAAGATGTTCGGCGCGGGGTTCGGGCACGGCCTGGGGCTCTCGCAGTGGGGCGCGTACGGCCTTGCGAGGCAGGGCTGGGGCCCCTCGAAGATCCTCAAGCACTTCTACTCGGGCACGCGCGTCGCGCGAGAGACCAACCCGCCGGGGAACCTTCGGATCGGGCTCGTCCAGGGCAAGGACTCGATCCGACTCGAGGCGCAGGTGGGCTCGATCGAGATCCGGCTGGGCGACCCGCAGACCGGTTCGACGGTCGCGACGATCCCCGCCGGGGAGACGTGGCATGTTCGCGCCGCGAGCAACGAGTACCTGATCGTCGACCAGGCCGGCGGCACGGTCGATCGCGTCGGAGGGCCCAACGAACCGATCTACCTCGTCTACGAGTCGGCGCAATCGCGAGTGCGCATCCCCGAGGCCGGGCACGCCTACAACCGTGGGTCGATCGAGTTCGCCCTGTACTCGTGCGCCGGGGGATGCGCGATGCGACTCGTCCTCACGATCGATTCCCAGGGCTACCTCTACGGCCTCGGCGAGGTCCCGAGCTCGTGGCCGATGTCGGCGCTCAAGACCCAGGCGATCGCCGCGCGGACCTACGCGTTCACGAAGGCCACCGCCTCGCAGCACCGGGCCGTGTGCGACTGCGCGCTGTACGCGAGCGCGTACGACCAGGTGTACGCGGGCTGGGACAAGGAGGGGGGTATCGACGGTGACCGCTGGGTCTCCGCGGTGAACCAGACGGGCGATCAGGTGGTGCTGAACGAAGGGCAGACGATCCAGGCCTTCTACATGTCCTCCTCGGGCGGGTACACCGAGAACAACGAGAACGTGTGGGGCGGCACGCCGATCGACTACCTCCGCGGCGTGTGCGACCCCGGCGACTACACCTCCGAAAACCCGAACGCCGTCTGGGAGCAGACGTTCACCCCGGCGGAGGTGACCGGACATCTCGGGCTGCGCATCGGGGCCGTGACCGGGTTCACCAACGTGGATCGGGGGGTCTCGGGAAGGATCATGTCGGTCACGGTCAAGGGCGCGAACGGCCAGGCCACGATCAGCGGCGAAAAGTTGCGTCTGAGCCTCGGTCTCCCGGACGACCGGCTGTGGATCAACGCGGACCGGAGCATCACCGGGGACATCCGGGCCAAGTACGACGGCCTCGGCTGCTCGCCCGGGCTCCCGACCTCGCGCCAGGTCTCGGTCGCCGGCGGCGCCCGGCAGAAGTTCGAGGACGGGACGATCTACCACTCGGGTTCGGCCGGGGCGCACCTCCTGCGGGGACCGGTTCTGAACCGGTATCTGACCAAGGGCGGCCCGGCGGGTCGCCTCGGGTTCCCGACGTCCGACGTCCACAGGCTCCAGAACGGGAACCTCCGGGCGAGCTTCGAGCGCGGCGTCATCACCTGCAACGACTCGAGCTGCACCGTCACCTAGCCCGGGCCGCCGCTACTTCTGGAACAGCGGGCCGAGCAGGCCGTGCGGAGCCTCCGGCGCGACCGAGGTTCCTCGGAAGGCATCGATGAACGACGTCGTCATCGTGACCGCCTGGTCCGCCGAGATCGTCGCGGGGCACATCCACCGCGTGTTCCAGGCGAGGAGCGCGAATGCCCGCTCGTCCGGGAGCGCGGGGTAGGGGGCCATGATCAGGCGGCTCTCGTCGCCGGCGATCGCCGCCAGGCGGTCGATCGTCTCCTGGGCAAGCCCGCCCTCGGCGGTCGGGCGGTAGTAGATGATGACGTAGGCGTGCTCGAGGTTGTGGACCGCCCGCGTCTCGGGGACCGGGATCCCGTAGACGTGCGGGTCCGGCGGCAGGGGCGTCGCGTCGTGCGGTCCGGCCGCCGCCGGCCGATCGGGGTAGTCGAACGACTCACCGGACGCGAGGTGGTCCCGCGAAGGGTTCGGCACGACGGGCTGCTCGAGGTCGCCGCACCCCGCGGCCGCGGCCGCCGAACGCGCCGCGGCCGAGATCTCCCCGGGGCCGGGCGTCCGGAAGAAGAGCAGCCAGCCCAGCGCGATGAGGGCCGCGATCGCCGCAAACCGAACGACGCCCCAGGAACGCCGCTCGGCGGGCTGGCTCGTTCGCCCGCGCGTGGAGGCGGGTGAGGGCTTCGTGCCCTTGGGGCGGGATCCCCCCGCCGGTCGGGGACCGTGGGGTCGCCGCTTGCGCTTCTTCGCCAACGCGGCGCCGCTACGGGTTGATCGAGGAGAAGTCGAACGACGACGGGATCGGGTCGGGTAGCTCGGAGGGAGTTCCGTACGCGACCACGATCACGGTCTGATCGTCCAGCTGCACGTCCTGCAGGTTGCCGGTGACCTCCTCGCCGTCCACGAACACCTGGAGGCGGTTGTTCCCCTCGTTGCAATACGCCCCCAGGCAGCTCGGCGTGAAGCGGACGCCCCACACGCCGAAGAACTCGCCGAGCGTGAACTCGCGCGATTGCGACGATTCGAGGTGCACCAGCCCCGTGTCGTCGTGCGTGTGGATCGACTGGATCTCGCCTGCGTCTGAGATCCCGATGTCCTGCGGGACGGGCTCCTTCGAGCCATGCACGAAGATCTCCACGTCTGCGTGCTCGTGCATGGTCGTGCCTTCGGCCGGGAGGCCGAGCGCGGTCGCACGCGCGGCCGACTTCGCGGCGTTCGCGTCCCAGGGGGCCTCGGTCGTGAGCTCGCCGGGGAGGGCCGCGCTGGACGTGTCCTGGTTATCCCGGTTCGTGAAGAAGAACACACCGGCCGCCACGACGACGGTGATCCCGACGATCCAAACGAGCTGACGCCGGCGCTGGGCGCGCGCGATCCTGCGTCGCGCCGCCTCGCGTTCGGCGCGCGCGAGCTCCTTCTTCTCGGCCCGAGTGCGCTGCGGTCCGCTCGGCGGCCGGCGCGTGGGGGAGGCCGTCCGCCGCGGCGGCGGAGCCTTTGGCTCGGTGGCCTGCGACACTTCCGGGTCCGCGTCGCGCGGCGCGTTCACGGGACCGGCCGGCGGTCGTTCGGCCGTTCGGGTCGCCGTGGACGCGGGTCGGTTCCTCGACCGGTTCTGGGGCCTGCGCCGCTTCTTCGCCATCGTCGTCCTCGTCGTCCTCGGCGGGTCAGAATCTCGCGCCCGCCTCGGGCGCGTTGCCTTCGTAGGGCCGCTGTCCGAACGGCGGCGCCGTGTACGACGACGTGAACCCGAACGCGGCCGCGAGGTTCACGTTCGCGCACGTCTGCAGCGTATGCCAGGCGACCAGCGCCATCCGGGTTCCGGCAGGGAGCGTCCCGGCGGCTCCTTCGTCTGGATAGTCGTACGGGGCGACGATCACGCGGCTGCCCACGTCCTGGCCATCGTAGAACGTGCGGATCCGGTCGAGCTCCTTCCCCGACGCGTCGGGCGCGTACCAGACGATCGCCGCGCCGTGCTCGAGCGAGTGGATCACGCGGTCGA
>CBRGMI010000131.1:0-5379 GCA_967797495.1 uncultured bacterium | reverse complement strand
AGCTAGTGCGGGGCCGAACCCCCGGCCTCGCCCTCGCCGGCGAGCGCCTCCTGCAGCACGTCCCACGCGAGCACGGCACACTTCACGCGCACCGGGTACTTCACGACGCCCTTGAGCGCCACGAGCTCGCCGAACGCGTCCTCGTCCGCCTCGACCTCGCCGGCCATCATGCCGCGGAAGGCGCCGATCCGTTGCTCGACCTCCTCGCGCGTCTTGCCGGCGGCGGCCTCGGTCATCATCGAGGCCGAGCTCTGGCTGATCGAACATCCCTGGCCGACGAACGCGACGTCCGCGATCGTGCCGTCGTCCTCGTTGACGAACACCGTGATCTCGTCGCCGCAGAGCGGGTTGTTCTTCGAGCAGCGCAGCGCCGCGTCGGGGATCTCCCGCTTGTTCCGCGGGTTCTTGTAGTGGTCGAGGATGACCTCTTTGTAGAGCTCGTCAAGCGCCAAAGAACTCGCCCGCCTTCTCCAGTGCAGCGATCAGCGCGTCCACGTCCTCCTTCGTGTTGTACACGTAGAACGAGGCCCGCGTCGTCGCCGGCACCCCCAGCCGCCGCATCAGGACTTGGGCGCAGTGATGTCCGGGCCGCACGCAGACCCCCTCCTGATCGAGCACCTGGGCCAGGTCGTGCGGATGGATGTCCTTGTACCAGAAGGAGACCGCTCCGCCGCGCTGCTCGGGGTCCTTCGGGCCGTAGACCGTCGCGCCGATCGACCCGAGCGTCTCGATCGCGTACGCGGTGAGCTCCCGCTCGTGACTTCGAACGTTCTCCATCCCGAGGCCCTCGAGGTAGTCGATCGCGGTCGCGAGCCCGATCTCCTCGGCGATGTTCATCGTCCCCGCCTCGAACTTGTGCGGCGGGGCCTTGTAGGTCGAGTGGTCGGGGTAGACCTCCATGATCATCTCGCCGCCACCGAGGAAGGGCGACATCGCCTCCAGGAGCTCGAGGCGCCCGTACAGCCCGCCGGAGGCGGTCGGGCCGAGCATCTTGTGGCCCGAGATCGTGAGGAAGTCCACGTCCAGGGCGGCGACGTCGACTGGGTTGTGGGGCACCAGCTGGGCGCCGTCGACGACGATGATCGCCCCGGCCGCGTGGGCGGACGCCGCGAGCCGGCCGATCGCCGGCATCGTGCCCAGCACGTTGGACTGACCGCTGATCGCGAGCACCTTGGTCCGGTCGGTGAGCATGCCCTCGATCCTCGCGGCGTCCAGCGTCCCGTCGTCCTCGATCGGGATCAGCCGCGGGACGGCGCCGGTCGCCTCGGCGACGAGCTGCCAGGGGACGATGTTCGAGTGGTGCTCCAGCTCGCTGAACAGGATCTCGTCGCCCTCGCGGAGGAACCTCCGGCCCCAGGCGTTGGCGACGAGGTTGATCGACTCGGTGGTGCCTCGGGTGAAGACGACCGTCGAGGGATCGGGCGCGCCGATGAAGTTCGCCAGCCTGGTCCGGGCGCCCTCGAACATGGCCGTGGCCTCCTCGGCCAGCTCGTAGACCGCCCGGTACAGGTTCGCGTTGTGCCGCTCGTAGTACTCGGTGATCGTGTCGATGACCGCGCGCGGCTTCTGGCTGGTGTTGGCGCTGTCCAGGTAGACCAGGCGTTTGCCGTGGCTGGTCCGCTCGAGGATCGGGAAGTCGGCCTTGATCCGCTCGACATCGAGCGTCCCCGCGCCTCGCTGCTGCGTGACCGCCACCGTGCCTCCTACCCCGCCGCGACGGGCTCGCCGAGGCCGAGCTCCTTGCGCAGGCCCTCGTAGCCCTTCTCCTCGAGCTCGTGGGCGAGCTCCTTGCCGCCGGACTTCACGATACGCCCGCCGATCATCACGTGGACGAAGTCCGGCGTGATGTAGTTCAGGATCCGCTGGTAGTGGGTGATGAGCAGCACGCCCAGGTCGGGGCCGATCAGCTGCGCCACGCCGCCGGCGACCGCCTTCAGCGAGTCGATGTCCAGGCCCGAGTCGGTCTCGTCCAGGACGGCGATCTCGGGTTCGAGGACCGCGAGCTGCAGGATCTCGTTCTTCTTCTTCTCGCCACCCGAGAACCCCTGGTTCACGTAGCGCTGCACCATCTCGTCCTCGACGCCGAGCAGCTTCATCTTCTCCTTCATGTGCTTGCGGAACTCGAGCGCGTTGATCTCCTCGCCCTTGACGCTCTTGTAGGCGGTCCGGAGGAAGTTCACGACGGAGACGCCGGGGATCTCGACCGGGTACTGCATCGCGAGGAACAGGCCGCGCTGCGCGCGCTGGTCGGCCGTGAGCTTGGTGATGTCCTCGCCCTTGAACAGCACCCGCCCCGCCGTCAGCTTGTAGCCGGGGCGGCCCATCAGCACGTTCGCGAGTGTCGACTTGCCCGAGCCGTTCGGGCCCATCAGCGCGTGGGTCTCGCCCTGCCGCACGACGAGGTCGATCCCCTTCAGGATCGGCTTGCCCTCGACGGTCGCCTCGAGCCTCTCGATCTGGAGCGTGGCGGGTTGGGTCATCTCAGCTCTCCTCCGGTACCTCGATCAAGACGTCCTCGTGCTCCACCTTGGTCGCGAACACCTCGACCGGCTGCGTCGCCGGGAGCGTCCGCGTGCTCCCCGTGTTGAGGTCGAACGTGGAGCCGTGCTTTGGGCACTCGATCGTCTGGTCCTCGACGTCGACCTCGCCCTCGTCCAGGAAGTAGTGAGCGTGCGAGCAGATCGCGTCCACCACGCGGAACCCCTCGTCGCCGAGGTTCGCGACCGCGAAGGGCCGATGGTCGAGCTCGAACCGACGCACCTCGCCCTCGGGAACGTCCTGCACGCCGCAGATGCGGACGAGGCTCATCGGCCGCCCCTCGTGATCTCGGGGGCTGCGCTCGCCTTCGGCTCGCCTACGCCCCCGAACCCCCCGGCGATCTCCTGCTCGATCGCGTCCTCGAGGCCCTCGCGGATCTCGGCGATGTCGACGCGGTCGAGCACCTCGGCGAAGAAGCCGAACACGATCAGGCGCTCGGCCTCCTTCTCGGGGATGCCCCGGCTCATCAGATAGAAGAGCTCGTCGTCGGAGACCGGGCCGACGCTCGCGGCGTGGCCGCATCGAGTGGGGTCGTTGGTGAGGATCTCGAGGTTCGGCACCGACTGCGCCCGGGCATGGTCGGACAGCAGGATGTTCCGGTTGGTCTGGTAGGCGTCGCACTGGTGCGCGCCATGCTCGATGATCACCGTCCCGGTGTAGATCGCGTTCGAGGTATCGCGCATCGCGCCCTTGTAGAGGAGGTCGCTCGAGGTGCGCGACCCGACGTGATCCTGGATCGAGCGATGGTCGATGTGCTGTTCCCCGTCTCCGAAGTACACGCCGAGCATCTCCGAGCTGCCCCCGTCCTCGGCCAGGAGCGCCTCCACCTCCGCCCGTGCGATGCTCGCGCCGAACGCCACCCCGAGGGACTTCAGGTCGGCGCCCCGGCCGATCCGAGCTCGCTGCACCGCGAGGTGCGTGACGCCGTCGCCGTACTCCTGGAGCGCGACGTACCGGACGCGCGAGCCGGGACCGGCATGGATCTCCACGATCGCGTCGCTCAGGGCCCGGCCGAGCGCGGGCGAGCCGTAGCGGTCGATCAGGGTGACCTCGGCGTTTTCGCCCGCGACCAAGAGCGTCCGAGGGAAGACCGCCGCGTCCTCGGCGTCGATCCACGTCATCGCCTGGATCGGCAGCTCCACCTCGACGCCGGGGGGCACGTACAGGAACGTCCCGCCGGAGCGGAACGCGGCATGCAGGGCGGTGAACTTCGAACGGTCGGCGGGGACGAGGGCGTGCAGGTGCGGCTCGACGAGCTCGGGGCGCTCCGCGATCGCCGCGTCCAGGTCGCCGAACCAGACACCCTTGCCTGCGAGCGCGGGGTCGAGGTGGGTGACCATCACCTCGGAGTTCCGCTGGATCTGCAGCCCGGCGCGCTCGCCGACCTGGCCGGCGGCGGCGAGGATCTCCTCGGGCACCTGGTCGAGGTTCTCGGCTCGGCCGCCCTCGACGAACGGCCGTAGGTCGAACCCGAAGCCCTCCAGGTCGGTGTAGCGCCACTCCTCGGTCTCCTGCGACGGGATGGGCAGGGCCTCGAACGCCGTGAAGGCCTGCGCGCGGAGCGACTCCACGAACGGGGCAGGTGAGGAGAGCGCCGTGAGGGCGTGCTCGTCGAAGCCGGTGGTGGTGGTGGTCACACGGAAATCCTATCAACCGGGTCGGATTCGCTGCCTCGACCGCGGCATCACAGGGGGCGGAGTCAGTCCTCCGGGAGCCAGGCGCCCACCGCCGGCCGGAAGTCGAGGACCTCGATCTCCTTCCAGACCCCGCCGGTCACGTACGGGTCCTCGCCCACCCAGGCCTCGACCTCCTCGCGGCTCGCGAAGTCCGTGAGCAGGACCGAGCCCACCATGTCCCCCGCGTCGTCCAGGATCGCGCCCCCGATCAGGACCCGCCCGCGCTCGACGAATGGAGCGACCCGCTCCAGATGCGCGGGCCGAACGGCCAGGCGACGCGCCTTCGCCTCGGCGTCGGTTCCGTCACGTGCGATGACCGCGTATCGCATCCGCTTCCTCCCTCGTCTCGAGCCTCGTCAACAGATCGACGCCTCGGTGGGCTGCGGGGTGATCGTCCGTGCGTGAGTGATGCCGCCGGAGCCTTCTAGCCGATCGCGCCTTCCATCTGGAGCTCGACCAGGCGGTTGAGCTCGACGGCGTACTCCATCGGGAGCTCGCGGGTGATGGGCTCGATGAACCCGTTCACGATCATCGCGGACGCCTCCGCCTCGGACAGGCCCCGGCTCATCAGGTAGAAGAGCTGGTCCTCGCCGATCCGCGAGACGCTCGCCTCGTGCCCGAGCTGCGCGGTCTCCTCCTCGACCTCCACGTACGGGTACGTGTCCGAACGCGACTCCTCGTCCAGGATCAGCGCGTCGCACCGGACGTTGGACTTGGCGTGGTGGGCGCCGGGCTCGATGCGGACCAGGCCGCGGTAGCCGGTGCGTCCGCCGTCCTTGGAGACCGACTTCGAGGTCAGGACGCTCGTCGTGTGGGGCGCCGCGTGGATCGCCTTGCCGCCGGCGTCGGTGTGCATGCCCTTGCCGGCGTAGGCCACGCTCAGCACCTCGCCGCGCGCGCCCTTGCCGAGCAGGTAGATCGACGGGTACTTCATCGTGACCTTCGAGCCGATGTTGCCGTCGATCCACTCCATCACGGCGTCCTCGTAGGCCGCCGCGCGCTTGGTCACGAGGTTGTAGACGTTGGTCGACCAGTTCTGGATCGTGGTGTACCGGACGCGCGCGCCCTTCTTGGCGATGATCTCGACCACGGCGGAGTGCAGCGAGTCGGTCGTGTAGATCGGGGCCGAGCATCCCTCCACGTAGTGCACGTAGGAGCCCTCGTC
>CBRGMI010000130.1:0-5408 GCA_967797495.1 uncultured bacterium | reverse complement strand
CGCGATCGCCTACTTCGGCCGCGCCCTGTCGCCGAAGCGCCGTCGCGACTGAACCGGCAGTTCGCTACCCTCCCTAGCTTCATGTCGACGCTCAGACAGGACCCGACCACCCGTCAGTGGGCGATCCTCGCCACGCGCCGGTTGGAGCGGCCCCACGAACCCGTCGTGATCCCCCGCCCCGAGCTGCCCGAACGCGATCCCGCCTGTCCCTTCTGCCCGGGCAACGAGGACCAGACGCCACCCGAGATCCTGCGGGAGCCACCCGGGCCGACCTGGCAGGTCCGGGTGGTCCCGAACATGTACGCCGCGCTCTCCGGCGACGGTCCGGCGATCCGCTCGGGCGAGCCGATGTTCCGCGAGATGCCCGGGATCGGGAGCCACGAGGTCGTGATCGAGACCCCCCGGCACGACGGCCGGATGGACGAGATGTCCCGAGAGGAGGTCGCCAGGGTCGTCCGGGTGTGGCGGGAGCGGTATCGAGCCCTCATCGAACGGCCCGACGTTCGCGCCGTGGTGGTGTTCAAGAACTTCGGAACCCTGGCCGGGACGTCGCTCACGCACCCGCATTCGCAGATCGTCGCGACCCCAGTCTATCTCCCCCGACTGCTCCGGCGGCTCGACGTGGCGACCCGCTTCTACGACGAGAACGGGGTGTGCGTCTACGACGATCTGATCCAGGCCGAGCGGCAGGCGGGCGTGCGCATGGTCGAGGAGGTCGGGGAGTTCGTCGCGTTCGAGCCGTGGGCCGCGCAGACCCCGTTCGAGACGTGGATCGCGCCGACGTTCCATCAGGGTTCGTTCGGCGACCTGGAGGACGAGGCGATCGACGACCTCGCCTGGGTCCTGATCCGAACGCTGTCCGCGGTACGCCGCGCGTGCGGCGATCCCGACTACAACCTCGTGATGTACTCGGCGCCCACGAACGGCGGCCACGCGGAGCAGGTCTTCCACTGGCATCTCAAGCTGATCCCCCGGATCTCGACCCAGGCGGGGTTCGAGATCGGCTCGGCGATGGCGATCAACACCGTCGCTCCCGAGGATGCCGCCGACGCGCTCCGGCGGGCGCTCGCGAACGCCTAGCAGCCCGAGTCGACCCAGCGCGGCCCGGCGCCGAGGGGTACCCCCAGCCGTTCCGCGAGGCGCGTGAGCCTGCGACGGTAGATCCGCATCTCCGATCGGTTGAAGTCCGCGTGGGTTAGGCAGCGCCAGTCCGCGTACCGCTCGTGGTGGAACGGGCTCTGGAGCGTCTCGGCGTGCCCGATCACGTTGCCCCACGAGATCCCGTACCGCACCATCAGCCACACCGTCAGACGGAGCGACGCCCGCATCATGTCGTGGTCGCCGAGGACCGCCCCGGCGCTCGTGCCGACGTGCTCGATCCCGATCGCGGTCCAATTCATCCCGATCGCGTGGCGGCACCGGATCCGCAGGTTCACGAGCTGGTAGATCGTCCCGTCGGTGTCGATCAGGAAGTGCGCGCAGACGCCCGGCTTCTCGCCCAGATGCGTGCCGTTCGCGGCGAAGTGGTTCCACGCGGAGTCGAACGAGGTCCCGTCCGTATAGTGCTCGACGACCACCTGGGGATCCGTGAGCACGTACGTGTGTTCGCCGTAGTGGCGCTGTGAATACCGGGCCATCTGTCGCTTGCGGGCCGCGCCGAACGGGATCTTCTTCCACACGATCTGGGGCTTCACGTCGCCCGGGTCCGGGACCCCGACCGCGATCGCGACCGACTCGGGCGCGACCAGGAGCAACGCCGTGACCAGGACGACGGCCGCGCGCCTCACGCGACCGCCCGAAGGCGCTCGAGGGTGCGCCCGCGCCCGAGGAGCTCGAGGGACTCGGGCAGCGGCGGCGAGACCGTCGACCCCGTCACCGCGGCCCGGACGGGCTGGAACCCCTTCGTGCGGTTCAGCTCGGCCGCCGCGGCGAGCTCGTCGAGCCTGGCCTTGATCGCCTCGGCCTCCCACGGCCGCACGTCCGCCAGCCCGTCGGCGACCCCCTTCAGATAGCCGTCCGGCGCCTTCGAGATCACCCCCGCGGCCTTCTCGTCCGGGGCGACGTCGTCGGTGAACAGGAACCGGAGCAGCTCCACCGAGTCCGACAGCCTCCGCATCCGCTCCTTCACGAGCGGCATCGCCCTGCGCAGGAGCTCGAGGTCCGGCGACAAACCCGCGACGGAGAGGAAGTGCAGGCAGCGAGACGCGAGGTCGTCGTCCTCGAGCGACTGGACGTAGTGGTTGTTCATCCACTCGAGCTTCTCGACGTCGAACCGCGCCGGGTTCCTCGATACGCGCTCCAGCTCGAACGCGTCGACCAGCTCCCGCCTGGACAGGAAGGTCGTCTGCGCGTCCTTGGACCAGCCCAGCAGCGCGAGGTAGTTCATCAGCGCCTCCGGGAGGATCCCCTGCCCACGGAACGCCTCGACGCTCGTCGAGCCGTGCCGCTTGGACAACGGCTTGCCGTCCGCGCCGTTCACCTGCGGCACGTGCGCGTAGGCGGGGGGCGTACCGCCGAGCGCCTCGATCACCGCGGCGTTGCGGGGTGCGCTCGCGAGCAGGTCGTCGCCGCGGATCACGTGTGTGATCGCCATCAGCATGTCGTCGACGGCGACCGCGAGCAGGAACACCGGGGTGCCGTCCGAACGCACGATCACGAAGTCGCGCAGCTGACCCGGCGGCCACCGGACCTCTCCCTTCACGAGGTCGTCGATCACGTGCTCGCGCTCCGGCATCCGGAAACGGATCGCGGCGGTGCGACCCTCGGCCTCGAACGCCTCCCGCACCTCCGGGTCTCGGCACTTGCCGTCGTAGCCGGGCGCCTCGCCGCGCGCGAGGGCGGCCTCGCGCCGCTCCTCGAGCTCCTCCTCCGTGCAGTAGCACCGGTACGCGTCGTCCCGCGACAGGAGCCGCTCCGTCATCTCTCGGTAGATGTCGAGGCGCTGGGACTGTCGGTACGGAGCGTGCGGCCCATCGACATCGGGACCCTCGTCCCAGTCGATCCCGAGCCACCGGAGGGAGTCCATCACGCCGTGGAACGCCTCCTCGGTGACCCGCGAGGCGTCCGTGTCCTCGATCCGAAGGACGAACGCGCCCGCGTGATGGCGCGCGAACGCCCACGAGAACAGGCCGGTCCGAGCGTTCCCCACGTGGATCGACCCGGAAGGCGCCGGCGCGAACCGCGTTCGTACGCCCGCCGTCACGGAGCGCTCCACGCCGCCGGTCACGTGCCCGCCTCGACCGGGTTGGCGAGCGTGCCCACCCCGTCGACCTCGACCTCGACCAGATCGCCGGCCGAGAGCGGGCCGACCCCCTCCGGGGTCCCCGTGAGGATCACGTCACCCGGCAGCAGCGTCATGAACGACGTGACGTACTCGATCAACGTCGCGACGCCGAACACCATCTCGCTCGTCTGTCCCGCCTGGCGGACCTCGCCGTTCACGCGCGCCTCGACCCGCACGTCGTTCGGGTCCAGGTCGGTCTCGATCCACGGCCCCAGCGGGCACGACCCGTCGAATCCCTTCGCGCGCGCCCACTGATCGTCGGTCTTCTGCAGGTCGCGGAGGGTGACGTCGTTCCCGCACGTGTAGCCCAGGATGTGCTTGAACGCATCCTCGGTGCGAACGTTCCTCGCGATCCGGCCGATCACGACCGCGAGCTCGCCTTCGTGGTCGACTCGATGGCTGATCGGCAGCAGCCGGATCGGGTCGCGCGGGCCGATCACCGCGGTCGAGGGCTTGAGGAATATCAGCGGCTCCTCGGGCACCTCCATCCCGAACTCCTCCGCGTGCGCCGCGTAGTTCCTCCCGACGCAGACGACCTTCGACGGCAGGACCGGCGCGAGCAGGCGAACGTCGTCGAAGGGGACCTCCTCGCCGGTCGGGACGGGATCCTCGAAGAACGTGCCCTTCAGCACGCGGATCGTGTCCGACTCGAACTCGGAGGCGCCGGTCGCGATCCGGTCGCCGAAACGGAAGCGGACGAGCCTCACCGCCCGAGGCTACCGCACGCCCCGCTCGCGCCCGACGAACGGCTCAGCGCAAGGCCGTTCGAAACGCTGCCGGCGCGGGACCCTCGAGCTCGATCTCGGTCGCGCCGAGCCACGCGGCAAGATCCCCTATCGCCCCGGCGACAGAACGCCAGACCTCGCCGGTGGGCTTGGTCCGGGGCGCGGGGTGGACGGCCCGCACGAGCAACCGCCCGTTCGCGCGGTCCATCGCGGGGTCGACGAGCGCGACGAACCGGTCGCCGTCGAGCACCGGCATCGCGTAGTACCCGTACCGACGCTCGGCCTTGGGGACGTAGATCTCCATCCGGTACGGGAGATCGAACAGCAGCTCGGCGCGGGCCCGATCGGCGATCAGGTTGTCGAACGGCGACAGCAACGTCGTGCGCGGCTGCCACGCGCCGCGCTCGATCCGTTCGAGCAGCGGCACGTCGTCCCGGTGCACGTACCAGATACCCGGCATCGTTCTGCCGTCGTGCTCGACGACCACGCGTTCGATCCGGCCGGCGCGCTCGAACTCGCCGAGCACTCGTTGCAGTTCCGGGTACCGGTCCCGGGTGAAGTGGCTCTTGATCTGCTTCGGCGTCCCCACCCCCAGACCGTGGAGCGAACGATCGACGGCCCGACGCGTGACCTCGAGGTCCGACAGGCGTTCGCGGGGCGCGTCCGGCGACAGGACGCGTTCGGTCAGATCCCAGAGCTTCTGGATGCCCTCGCGACCCGCGACCATGATCGCGCCCGAGGACCACAGGAACCCGAGCATCCGATCGACGTTGCGCTCGTTCGTCCAGCCGCTCGAACGCCACGACTCCCCAGTCAGACCACCGGAGATCCGGCGTGCGAGCACCGGGCCGTCCCGGCGGACCTGCGCGAGCACCGAGCGCTTCAGCCGCGCGTTGGCGGCCATCCAGTCGAGGCGACGGCGGTCAAACGCCCCTCCGTCGTCGCGTAGGTACTGCCGCATGTACCAGGCGTGGATCGGGTGGTCCTCCGCCAGGACGATCGAGGCCGCGTGCGCCCAGTACTCGTAGGCCGAGCGGTCGCGCCAGAGCAGGCGGTCAAGGTGTTTGGGCTCGAACCCCGCGACCCTTGCCCCGAGCACCAGGTGCGGGCTCCGCGCCACGACCGCGATCGGATCGAGCTGCACACACCGGATCGAACGGATCACGCCGAGCACGGCCCCGGGGCTCGAACGGGGCGGCGTGCCCGAGAGGCGCTGCGCCGCGATCGCGAGGCGACGAGCGGTCGCCCGGTCGATCGTTCGGGGCGCTCGAGCCACCCCGGTCAGGCGAGCCTCGTGCCGATGCCCCAGGTCACGCCGACGCTTCGCCAGTAGCCGGCGATCATCTCGACCGGGGCGAGGCTCTCGAGCTCTTCGACCGGCGACGCGCCGAACGAGAGCG
>CBRGMI010000129.1:0-5412 GCA_967797495.1 uncultured bacterium | reverse complement strand
GTGATCTGCTCGCCGAGCTCGCGGAGCTTGTCCTGGATCTGTTGCTCGGTGATCAGGATGCGCTCGATGTCCCGTTCCCGCGCATCGGCCGCCGCATCGACGGACGGCGCGTCGACGGCGTTCTCGAGCTCGGACAGTGCGACCCGGCCTTCCATCTCGCCCCCCTTCACTCCCGGCTCTCGGGGGAAGTGCGAGAGAGGGAAACATACTCCCGCGCGCGTCTCGCCGTCGATCCGTTCGGGAGGTCCCGGCGCCGGCCGGGACGGCCCCGGGCGAGATCCAGGATCGATCCCACCGCCTCCCGCGTCCAGGGCGCCGCGTCCTCCGACCCCATGATCCGGTACAGGGCCAGGCGGACGACCCGGGTGGCGATCGGTTCGGGCAGCGCCAGCAGGCCGGCGACGTCGAATCGCAGCTCGTCCGGTGGGCCGCTCACGACCCGCTCGAGCGCGTGGGCGGCGGACGCGTCCAGCTCCCACCGATCCTCGCGCAGCAGGTCGGCGGTCCGCGCGATCGGCCGTTTGACCTCTCGCCCGGTGGCGCGCTCGATCGCCGGGATCACGCGCAGGCGGATCGCGTTGCGCAACCGCCTCGTGTCCCGGTTCGTCGGGTCGACCCGAGGGCGGAGGTGAAGCGCCCGGCAGAACGCCTCGACCTCGGCCCGCTCCACGTCGAGCAGCGGCTGCGCGAGCGCCGACCTGCGGTGCCTCGTCCCTCCGGGCCAGATGCCGCCGACCGCCTCGAGCCCGCCGCCGCGGATCAGGTTCATCAGGACGGTCTCGGCCTGGTCGTCGAGCGTGTGTCCCTCGGCGATCGTCTGTGCCCCGATCGCGCGGCGGACGTCGTTCGCGGCGTTCGTGCGCGCGACGGTCGCCCACGCCTCGACGGAGACCCCCTTGGCCGGAGCATCGTCGACCGACCGGAGGTGGAAGGGGACGCGCAACCGCTCCGCGAGCCGTGCGACGTACGCGCCCTCCATCGCCGAGGCGGGCCGGAGCCGATGATCGAAGTGGAAGACCTCGAGCCGGATCCGGAACAACCTGCGGAGGTACCACAGGGAATAGAGCAGGCACACAGAATCCGGGCCGCCGGAGACGCAGACCACCACCACATCCCCAGGCCGGAACATCTCGTGCTCGCGGGCCGTCCTCGTCACCCGTTCGAGCACGCGGGCGACGGCCGGCGGGCGGCGCATCAGCCCTTCGCGACCCTCCCCACCCACCGCGCCGGATCCGCGATCTCCTCGGGGCTCGGCAGGTTGGCCTCGTCCTGCCAGACGCGGTTGAAGCCGGCCATCCCCACTCCACTGACGACGTCGCGGACGAAGCGCTCACCCGTAGCGTATTGCTTCGCCTTGGTCTCGAAGCCAATCGCCTGCTGGAACGCCTTCTCCACCCCCCCGCGGGAGCGTCGGCGTTCGCGTAGGGCGTTCTGCATCCGGTCGAGATCGTCCACTCGGTCCGCGGCCACCTCGTTCATCACGAAGGTGGCGTGACCTTCGAGCAGGGTCATCAGGGCCTGCATGCGTGCGAACAGCGCCCGTTGCTCGTCGTTCATGATCAGCAGGATCCCGTTCATGCCCCGCCAGTCCGCGCCGCGCCGGACCGCCTCGACGGCTCGCCGGAGCTGGGCGACCACCTCGCGAGAATCGATCTGGACGGTGTGCACGTAGCGACCGATCAGCCCCTCCAGGTGGGGCCGGAGCCAGGGCGTCGCGCCGAACTGCACGCGGTGGGTCACCTCGTGGATCGAGACCCACAAACGGAAGTCGCGACGCGGTAGCTGGAACCGACGCTCGACCTCGACCAGGTTCGGGCCGACGAAGTAGAGCAGCCCGTCGTCGTCGGGCGGCAGGAACGCGTCGTACTGCCCGAGGACCTTCCGTGAGACGTAGCCGAGGAGTGCGCCGATCTGCGCACCAAGAGCCTTGCGGCGCAGTTCGGATCGGGGAGCCCCCTCGGGGAGGACGCGTTCGGCCAGCGGTTCGAGGAGGCGTTGGAGCCCCCTGGCGTTCGCGTTCACCCACTCCCCGCGAGACATGAGCCACGCTCGTGCCCGGGGGCCGGCGCTCGACAGTCCCGTGAACTCCTCGATCAGCGTCTGAGCGTAGGGCACGACCTCCGCTAGATCTTCCCGCATCCGGGCGCGTTCGACCGCAGGGGTGGGCGGCCCGCTCCCTGCGACCCGTCGCCCGGTCTGGCTGACCGTTCCCCAGTCGATGAGCGCGGCGGCGCGAGAACCCATGGACCAGTCGATGGTGGCCTCCATGGCTGAGAGGGCCTAGCCCTCGGCCTTCTTGCGGGCTGCGATCATCGCCGCGCGCCGAGCTTGGCCCTCGGCGACGCGTCGGTCGGTCCCCTTCTCGAGCAGCTCGGCCAGGACGCGATCGAACGTCTCCTGGTCCAGGCTCACGTCCGCGTGGGCGGCGGCGAGCGGGGCCGCGGGCGCAGCTGTCTCGGCTGCCGGGGCGGCTTCCGCGGCCGGCGCGGCTTGAGCGGCCGGAGCGGCCGCGGGGGCCGGGCCGGGTTGAGCGGCCGGGGCCGGGGCCGGGGCGGCTGGCGCCGCGGCCGAAGCGGGGGCGGCGACGGCGGGGGCGACGACGGCCGCAGGTCCTCCGGCGACGGCCGGCGCGATCACGGGCGGTTGCACGATGATCGGCGTTCCGATCACCTTGACGGGCCGGCGTACCTCCCCTCCCGGCTGCATCCTCGGGACCCGCACCGACCGGCGCGTCTGCTCGTCCGTCTGGAACCGAGGGGCGAGCCGCATGTACCCGAAGACGATCGCGACCGTGAGCACGACACCGAGGAGCGCGAGCAACTGGGCCGCGTTGAAGACCCAGCCGCCGTTGTTCAGGACGGGGGTGACGGTGGGGTCGACGCTCACCTGGCCGAGCACGGCGGCGATTCTAGCAAGAGGGCTCCCGTTGCCGGCCTACGTTGCCGGACGCGATTGGAGCCGGAGAGGGGATTCGAACCCCTGACCTACCACTTACGAGGCGGTTGCTCTGCCTGACTGAGCTACTCCGGCGGACGGCAGGGAGTCTACGAAGCACCCGCGGCCGCTGGCACCCGAAGGCGTGGCGGCGGCCACGGTTCCCTCGCTACGGGTCTCGTCTGGGATGATGCGGCGTCATGGCAGGAGGCAACGGGAGCGGTGGAGCACCGGGCGTCGCTCGCGTGATGGTCGGCACGGACCGTTCCGAGACCGCCGAGCGCGCCGTGCGGTGGGCGGCCGCGTTCGCGGACGCCTACTCGGCCGAGCTGCACGTCGTGCAGGTGGTGATCCCGCTGCATCCCGCGGACACGGAGCACGGCACGGCCGAGGTCACGCGGGCCCGCGCCGCCGCCGACGAGCTCCAGACCTACGCGACCACGATCGCGGGCGGGCGGGGCTTCGCCCATGTGGTGATCGACGACGATCCGGCTCTCGCGATCGTGCACGCGACGGAGGAACACGACATCGACGTCCTGGTCGTCGGCAACGCCGGGATGGCGGGCCGCAAGGAGTTCCTGCTCGGCAACGTCCCGAACCGGATCAGCCACAACGCGCGCTGCACGGTGATCATCGTCAACACGACACACGACGGCGAGGTCGCGACGGTGACGCGGCCGTCCACGACGATCCGCTCGAGCGCGGTCGAGACCCCGACCGAGCCCCACCTGATGTCGCGCGGGACGAAGATCGCCACGGTCTTCGCCAAGCACGGGCTGAAGGAGCTGTTCGGTCGGCCGGAAGCCGACGGGGCCGTCGGTCGGCGCCGGCAGGCCAAGCGGCTGCGGAGCTCGCTCGAGGAGCTCGGGCCCACGTTCGCCAAGCTCGGCCAGATCCTGTCGACGCGACCGGACCTGATGCCGCCCGAGTTCATCGAGGAGCTCGCGACCCTGCAGGACAACGTCCCGCCCCTGACCGAGGAGCAGGTCGTCCGCGTGATGGAGCAGGAGCTCGGCGTGCCCTGGGAGGACGTGTTCGAGACGATCGACCCGCAGCCCCTGGCGGCCGGCACGATCGCGCAGGTGCATCGTGCGACGCTCGCCGACCACACCAGGGCCGTCGTCAAGGTGCAGCGCCCCGACGCGAAGGAGCAGATCGAACAGGACCTCGCCCTGCTCGAGGTCTTCGCCGAGAAGGTGGCGGATCGTCCCGGCCTCAAGCAGGTCGTGGACATGCAGGCGGTGTTCGAGCACCTGTCCGAGTCGCTGCACCGGGAGCTCGACTTCCGGCGCGAGGCCGAGAACATCGACCGGATGGGCTCGGTGATCGAAGGCTTCACGCGGCTCCGTGTGCCGGTGGTGCACGCGGACTACTCGACCTCCCGGCTCCTGGTGATGCAGGACATCGGTGGCGGGCCGGCCGCCTCCGCGCCCGAGGGGCCGGCGCGCAGGGAGGCCGCCCGGCAGCTGCTCGAGTCCTTCTACAAGCAGATCCTCGTCGACGGCTTCTTCCACGCCGACCCGCACCCCGGGAACCTGATGTGGCAGCCCGAGGAGGAGACGCTGTACTTCCTCGACCTCGGCATGATCGGCGAGGTCGGACCCGACCTGCGCGAACACATGATGCTGCTCCTGATGGCGTTCTGGCAGCAGGACGTCGGGTTCCTGACCGACGTCACGCTGATGCTGACCGGCGCGATCAACCGAACCGACCTCGACGTCGAGGCGTTCCAGGAGGAGCTCGGCGAGCTGATGGCCCGCAACCGCGGCGTCTCGCTCAAGGAGATCCAGCTCGGGCCGGTCCTGCAGGAGATGACCGAGATCGCGCTCCGGCACGACGTGGCCCTCCCGGCCTCGCTCACGCTGACGGCGAAGGCGCTCGCGCAGATGCAGCTCGCGGCGGCGACCCTCGATCCGGACGTCGACCCGTTCGACGTCGCGGGCAAGTTCCTGATGCGCAACCTCGTGCGCGGGATGGGAGCCAAGCTCGACCCGAAGACGCTCTTCTACCAGGCCCAGCGGTTCAAGGTCCGCTTCGAGAAGGTGGTCGAGGCGATCGAACGCCTGATCGGCGCGCGCCCAGGACAGAAGCTCGAGGTGAATTTCCGCGCGGCCTCGCTCGAGACGACGATCCGCCGGGCGGGCCGCCGCCTGGCGATCTCGCTCACGGCCGGTGCGGCGATCCTGGCCTCGGCGCTGACCGCCGTCTCCTCGGACCGGGTGGCCAGGTGGGTGCCGGTGGCCTTCGGCGTGATCTCCGCCGGTCTGCTCCTCGCCCTGCTGGTGGACCTGATCCGCAAACGCGGCTAGCGCGCGTCCTCGAGGTCGACCTCTCCGCCCTTGGAGGTGAGGGTGGTGTGCAGCTCCTCCTTGCCTTCGCCCTTGGTCTTCGCGCCCTTCTTGATGCCGCGCATCACCATCTTCTCCAACACGAACGCGATCACGGCCATCACGAGGCCCACCATCCACCGCTCGATCC
>CBRGMI010000128.1:0-5434 GCA_967797495.1 uncultured bacterium | reverse complement strand
CCCCACCCACCCGCTACACCCCACCCACCCGCTACGCCTCCGCCCGCTCCAGCAGCCCGAGGCCCCGGGAACGCTCCCTCGGGGCCATCGGACCGCTCGAGACGCGGACGAGCAGCGCGAGCAGGACGAAGTTCGACACGAGGCTCGAGCCCCCGTAGCTCACGAACGGGAGCGTGACGCCCGTCAGCGGGATGATCCGCGTCACCCCTCCGATGATCACGAAGGCCTGCAGCGCGACGAGCGTCGACAGACCGACCGCGAGCAGCGTCGAGAAACCGTCCGGTGCCCGGAGGGCCACGCGCAACCCCTTGCCCACGAGCACGAGGATCAGCAGCAGCACCGCCGTGGTGCCGAGCAGTCCGAGCTCCTCGCCGATCGCCGCGAAGATGAAGTCCGTGGATGCGAACGGGATCAGACCCGGAGAGCCCTGGCCGAGCCCCGTCCCGACGATGCCACCGCTCGCCATCCCGAACTCCGCCTGCGCGAGCTGGCCGTAGCCCTGCGCGAAGACCTTCGCCGGGTCGAGCGCGTGGAGCCAGATGTCGACGCGCAGCTGCACGTGGTCGAACAGCAGCCACCCCGCGTACGCGCCGACCACGAACAGGATCAGGCCGATCACCAGGTAGGCGGCTCGGCCCGTCGCGACCCAGAGCATCACGACGAAGATCCCGAAGTACAGCAGGGAGGCGCCGAGGTCCTTCTGCAGGAACAGGATCGCGAGCGACGCGCCCCACGCGACCAGGACGGGGCCGAGGTGCTTGGCGGGGGGGAGGCGGAGGGGCCCGATCCGCGCGGTCGCGACCGTGAGCAGCTCTCGCTTCTGCGTCAGGTAGGACGCGAGGAAGATGACGACGAGCACCTTGCCGATCTCGGCAGGTTGGAATCCGATCGGCCCGATCTGCACCCACAGCCTCGCCCCGTTGATCGTTCGGCCGATGCCGGGCGCGACCGGCAGGAGCAACAGCAACAGACCGAGCAGTCCGATGGTGTACGTGTACGCGTCGAGCATCCGAGCGTCGCGCACGACGATCAACGTGACCGCGTAGGCGATCAGCCCCACGACGATCCACGTCGCCTGCTCGGCCGCCAGCCCCCCCGAGAGGCGGAAGATCATCGCGAAGCCGAGCCCGACCAGGACGGCAGCGGTGGGGAACAGCGCGGGGTCGGCACGCGGAGCGAAGACGCGGGTGACGACCAACGCGCCGGCATAGCCCGCCGCGAAGATCGTGACGTACAGCGCGAAGGTCGCCGGCACCTGACCGCGCTTGCCGAACCCGGCGATCACGTACGCCCCGACCGAAAGGATCAGCGCCAGGATGGTGAACGCGACCGAGGGCGCGAGCGACGTGCGGCCTCTCGGCGCCGCTGCGCGACTCACGGGTTGGGCTGCTCGAATCGGGCGACGTCCTCGCGGATGCTCTCCACGATGGCCTCCGCGCCGGCGCGGTCGTCCGCCGTGATGCCGTCTGGGAGACCCTGGTACAACGCGATGGCCTCGGCCTGCTCCGCCGGGATCGAGGTCTCGACCACGACCGAGTGCAACTCGAGCCCGGCGACCTCCGCGGGCACACCACGGAAGATCGCCACCCGGTCGTTCGAGACGCCGACGAACCACTGGGTGTCGAGGTACACGCGGAAGCCCACGACGCCGAGCGCGACGATCGCAAGCGTCACGCCGGTCCAGACCCACACCCTTCGCCCGACCCGGCGTGACCCCTTCCGCGATGGCTCGGGCCGCCGCTCAGGCGGCCGATCCGTGCCGGACGCGGGACGGGAGCCCGGGGTCATCGAGGACTCGGGCGACGGCTGGGAGATCGGGGCGCCGACGGTCGTGACGTCGGATCGGTCCGGGGGAGCCGCCGGCGGGCTCCGGCGCTCCGTCGTGGGCTGCTGCGGCATCGCCGACTGCCTGGTCGCGCCCGGTCCCCCGTCGTCCGCGAAGTCGAGGATCACGGCGGTGATGTTGTCGATGCCGCCGGCGCGGTTGGCGCCCTTGACGAGCTCGTCGACCGCCTCCTGCGGGTCGGGGGTCTCGAGCAGGATCTCCCGGATCTGCCCCTCGGAGATCATGCCGGTGAGTCCGTCGGTGCACAACAGGAGCCGGTCGCCCGGGGCGACCTGGAGATCGCGCTCGTCGACCTGGATGTTCCGGTCCACGCCGATGGCCCGCGTGACGATGCTCCGGTGCGGGTGCGTCTCGGCCTCCTCCTCGCTGATCTCGCCCTCCACGACCATCCGATGGACGAGCGTGTGGTCCTCGGTGATCTGCGTGAGCTCGCCGCCGCGGAGCAGGTACGCGCGGGAATCGCCCACGTGCACGAGGTGCACCCGGTTCCCATCGAGCTGAGCCGCGGTCAGCGTGGTCCCCATCCCCGAGACCTTGCGGTCGCTCTGCGAGCGGTCGAACACGGCGCGGTTGGCCGCCGCGACCTGTTCGGCGAGCGAGCCCTCCCGCCGCTCGAACATCCCCTGCACGGTCTCGAGCGCCAGGCTCGACGCCACCTCGCCGCCCCGGTGGCCGCCCATCCCGTCGGCGACCGCGTACAGGGGCTCGACGATCAGATAGGAGTCCTCGTTGCCCTCGCGGACCTGGCCGATGTCCGTCGCGGCGCCGACGCTGACCTTCATCGCCTGAGCTCCAGGACGGTCTTTCCGATCTTCACGACGTCGCCGGCGTGGACCTCCACCGGCGCCTCGACCCGCCGATCGTTGAGGAGCGTGCCGTTCGTCGACCCCAGGTCCTCGACGTACCAGGCGCCGTTCCTGGCGTACAGGCGCGCGTGCACCTGGGAAACGTACGTGTCTTGGAGTCGAATCGCACATCGGTCGCCGCGGCCGATCTCGGCCGGGTCGCGAAGCTTGACCGTGAGTGGCTTGCCGCCGCCGGCATCGTGCACGACGACCTGCGTGGGCGACCGGCCGCCCTTCGACGGCTTGGCGGTGCTCGCGGGAGCCGGGGTCCGCGTCCGGGTCGTCGCTCCCCGCTTGCGCCCACCGACGTCGACCGCGACCGAGCGGATCGCGCGGAACACGAAGAAGTAGAGCAGGACCAGCAACGAGTACTTCAGCACCGACAGCACGAAGGGTGACACGGTCAGCCGCTCCGGAACTCGAGCTCGGTCTCGCCGATCGTGATGCGGTCGCCGTGCTCGAGCACGTGTTCCTGGATCTGCTCGCCGTTGACCATCGTGCCGTTCGTCGAGCCGAGGTCGGTGAGGACGAAGCCGGACTCGGTGCGCAGGATCCTGGCGTGCTGCCGGGAGGCGCCGGCGTCGTCCACGACCACGTCGCATTCGGGGAGCCGACCGATCGTGACGGACGGCTTGGCGAGCGCGTAGCTGACCCCGTCCGGGAGGCGGACCAGCGAGCCCCGCTCGCCCACGGACGGCTGCGGCGCGAGCTCCTCCTCGCCCTCGACGAAGGAGGCCTCGCACCCGAACCGACCCTTGCCGAGTTCCCCGTCGACCTCGAACTCCACCTCGGGGGGACCCACGAGCCCCCACCCGCGTTCGGCCGCGGCCTCGCGCACGACCTGTTTGAGCTCGTTCACCAGGGCCTGCTCGGCCTGCTCGAACCGCTGGGAGTCGGACTCGGACAGGGTGAACACGTAGCGGTTCGGGGCCCAGACCTCCTTGACCCCGACGGTCTTGGTCGCGTCCATCTCGCGCATCATCCGCTTGGCGAGCTCGACCGGCTGCAGGCCCGAGCGGAAGGTCGTCGCGAAGAAGCCCTCGACGATGCCGCCGAGACGTCGCTCGAAGTCACGAAGGATGGGCACAGACGCTGTTTCCGCTGGTCGGAAGGCGGGTCGCGCGGATTCTACCCCGCCGGCCGACCCCGGAACCTCCGAGCACGACTGCTACGATTCGTTCCCGCTCGGGCGAGTGGCGGAATTGGCAGACGCGCAGGATTCAGGTTCCTGTGTCCGCAAGGACGTGGGGGTTCAACTCCCCCCTCGCCCACCAGTTTTGACCTGCGAAGCCTCGCCGGTTGCGAGCTTCTGAGGGACGTGCGGCACTTCTAGTGGTGACGTTGTGGTGTCGCCGCCCGCCCCTTCCGAACCCCCCTGTACGGAGCATCGCGGCGTCACCTCTGAGAGGCCGCGAGCGCTTCACCGTTCATGGCTCGGTCTGCCAACGAACCGCCGACAGGGAGTGCATGCCGGAGAGGCCCTTGAGCTCGACGTCGGTGGGATCGGTGAACGAGAACAGGCTGGCGCCTTCCGTCAGCTCTCGGACGAGTCGCGACACGAGGATCTCACCTCCCCGTGCCTCCGCTGCGATCCGCGCGGCGAGGACCACGGCTTTCCCGAAGAAGTCGTCCTCCTCGCGGATCATCGCGCCCGTGTGGAGCCCGATCCGCACGCGGAGCCGATGCCCATCTGAGGGAGCCTGAGCGAGCGCCCGCTGAATACCGATCGAGCACTGCAGGGCGTCCTCCGCGGACGCGAACGCCAGCATGAACCCGTCACCCTGGGACTTCACCTCGATGCCGGAGTGGGCGGCGACCTGATCTCTGACGAGGGCGTTGTGGGCGCGGAGCACGCGGATCCACTCGGCGTCGCCGAGCGCCTCGGTAAGCTGCGTCGATCCCTCGATGTCGGTGAACAGGACGGTCACGGTGCCGTCCGGGGAGACGGCTCGGGACAGGTCGGGTCGGGACCGCCCCACGTCGGCGGCGATCCGGCCGACGAGGTCGAGCTCCCGGAACCCGCGGACGGCCGGGCCCTGGACGAATTCGTCGAGATCGAACAGCCGGCGAACCTCGATCTCGCCGTCCTCGTCCTCGGTGGCGGTCTTCGCGTAACGGAGCGACCAGTCCATCGCCTCCTCGCGCGACGCTACGTCGATCAAGGTGTAGCCAGCGATCAGGTGCTCGTCGTGGAACGGTCCCTCGATCACCTCGCGGGACCCGTCGGTCCGCTGCTGCACTCGCCACGCGTCCGAGGTGGGATGGAACCCCATCGCGTCGATGAGGATGCCGGCTTCGTCGATCGCCTGATGGAACGCGAGCTGCTCCGCGATCTGCTGTTCCGTCGGCATCGCGCCCGCCTCCGATCCCGGCGAGGCGTGGACGAGGATCATGTATCGCATCGGTGGCCACCTTACGTGGCCTTGCAGGTGGCGGGGAGCGGTGCGATCGGTCATGTCGATGCCGACCATCGCTCAAGGTGGTGGCAGGCGGCGGTACCCTGATGCGACGCGCTCATTCGGTGGGAGGAGGGGTTCCGACCGCCCTTATGACCTGCGTCCTTGTGTCGCGGACTGTCCACCTGCTGCCCCTGAGACTGTGGCCCGGTTCGCTCGTCCGAGTTGATGAAGGAGACCCGGCAGTTACCGCTCCCGGACGGTGTAGAACAGGTGCGTCACCCTCGGGGAGGGCTCCGCGCGGACCGGCTCCAGGGCCACGCGGCCCGCGTCCACGCCCTCGAACA
>CBRGMI010000127.1:0-5456 GCA_967797495.1 uncultured bacterium | reverse complement strand
GACCATGCTAACGAGGGGTGCCGTCTCAGGGCAGGGAGGGTGGCCGATCGGTCGTAACCGAAGGGCTCGCCGGGCCGTTCACCGGATCCGGAACATCCCCGGGCGATCGTCCGAGCGCCGTTCGAACCCGAACCGCCCGTAGAACCCCTCGACGTCCTTCGCGGCCATCAGTCCGATGAACGAGCCCGGTCGAACCGACGCGTCAAGGTAGTCCATCACCGCGTCCATGATGCGCGCGCCCCATCCCAGCCCCTGGAGCTCGGGCACGACGATGACGTCCTGCACGTAGAAGTAGACGCCGCCATCCCCGACCACGCGACCGCAGCCGACGGCCTCACCGTCGCGCTCGAGCACGACCGAGTACAGCGAGCCCGACAGGCCGGCCCGGATGCCGTCTGGGCTCAGCTCGTTCCAGCCCACGCTCGCGCGGAGGCGCCGATACTCGTCGGGCGTCGGCGCCCGCTCGACGATCGCGATCGCGCTCCCGTCGCTCACCTCGGCAGTGTAGAGAGAGGGGCGTGCCACCCCGCGTTCACCGGTCTCTCACGAAGCTCTCATCGTCCTCGGCGCATCCTCGAACCACGTACGCAGGACGCATCACCGACACGAGGAGGTCGACATGTTTCGGAGGCTCGCAACGCTGATCTTCGGCATCGGGCTCGCCATCGTGGCCGTGCCGAGCGGAATCGCCGGCGCCGTGTCCTGTCCCGCGCCGCTCCCTCAGGGCAGCGACCGGGTCGCGCTCGATGCCGCCGACTTCGTGGAGCGGATCGACAACCCCTACCTGCCGATGCCACCGGGAACCAGGTGGACCTACCGCGAGACCGAACCGGAAGGCACGAGGCAGCGCGTCGACGTGAGCGTCACCTCGCGGACCCGGACGATCCTCGGCATCGACGCGTTGGTGGTGCACGACAAGGTGACCGTCCGGGGCGATCTCGTCGAGAACACGTTCGACTGGTACGCGCAGGACGCGTGCGGGAACGTCTGGTACCTGGGCGAGAACACGAAGGAGTACGAGGACGGGGCGGTCGTGAGCACGGCCGGGTCGTGGGAGGCAGGCGTCCACGGTGCTCAGGCGGGCGTGATCATGCCGGCGGACCCCCAGGTCGGGCTCGAATACCGGCAGGAGTACCTTGCGGGCGAGGCGGAGGATGCCGCCGAGATCCTGAGCCTCGACGAGCAGGCCCAGGTGCCGTTCGGACACTTCCGGGACGTCGTGTTGGTCAAGGAGTTCACGCCGCTGCACCCGCGCGTGCTCGAGTACAAGCTCTACGCGAAGGGCGTCGGCATGGTCCTAGCAATCGCCGTATCGGGAGGCTCGGACCGAGAGGAACTGATGCGGATGACCCTACGCCCGGCCTAGGTCGGCGGGCGCCCGTGGCTGCCCTTCGAGCCGGTCGGGAGCGGGTGAGGGCGGTGCCGAAAGCCCTCTCGCCGGCCGGCTCGTATTCATCTGAGAGATGCGAGGGCGACCGATCGTGGCGGCGGGGTGCTTGGCGCTGGCCGTGGCGAGCTGCGCGTGGGCGGTCCGGACAGGGCCCGTCTCCGTCGGCAGCCCCTCCGCCGCAGGTCACGTCCGCCTTCCCCGCGTTCGACCAGGCCGAGGCGCTCGCGATGTCGGAACCGGTGCAGTTCGCCGGAGCGGGTGGCGTCCGGCTGGAGGGTCGCGTCTTCGGTTCGGGTGACGTCGGCGTCGTGCTGGGGCACATGCGGCCCGGCGACCAGTCCCAGTGGCTCGGGTTCGCGGCCCTGCTCGCCGACCGGGGGTATCTGGTCCTGACCTACGACCGGCGAGGCGTGTGTCGGGGGCGCAAACTCGGCTGCTCGGGCGGGCAGGTGAGCGACAGCGGCTGGGAGGATCTGGCGTACGCTGTCGATCTGCTTCGCGAGCAAGGGGCGAGCCGGGTCGTCGTCGGGGGCGCGAGCCTCGGGGCGATGGAATCGATGTACGCGCTCTCCCAGGGTCTGGATGCCGAGGGCCTCATCTGGCTGTCCGGTGTCGATCTGTACGCGGGCGTCCCCGTGACCAAGCAGGTGCGGGCCGTGCACGTTCCGAAGCTCTTGGCGGCGGGTGAGTTCGACAGCGATGCCGTCGCGCTGCGTCCGGCGGTCGAGCGCGTGGCTCCGCCGCCCACCGAGGTCGTCGTCCTCGACACGGGAGAGCACGGCACCGACATCCTTGAGTTCGGTGATCCCGCCGCGGCCGACGAGTTCCGGCGGTCGGTGTTGGACTTCCTGGCCGGGATCTGAGCGTCCACAGGCGCTCTCATCCGTTGTTCACGCTCCTCTCATCGCCTTTCCGACATCCTTGGTTCGAGCGGACCGAGGAGGTCGATCGCATGGATCGCAGGACGAAGTGGATCGCGGGAGGCGCGCTCGCGCTGGTGCTCGTCGGCGGTGGTACGGGCGTCGCCATCGCCACCGGGTCGGGGGACAGGGACCGGCCCCTCACGGGCTCGACGGTGGACCGGGCCCGGGCGGCCGCGCTGGAGTTCACGGGCGGCGGAACCGTGACGGAGACCGAGGCGGGTGACGACGGCGCCGCGTACGGGGTCGAGGTGCGCCTGGAGGACGGGCGATTGGTCGAGGTCCGTCTCGACGCAGACTTCAAGGTGCTCGGCCACGAGGCCGACGACGACGGATCCGACGACCAGGACGGCTCGAACGACGACTGATCCGGTCCGATCCCGGACGTCGGGCTGCGGGTCACGCTCGCCGACGGCAACCCCGGTGAGGGGGTGACGATCGCTGGCCTGCAACCCGGTGAGGGCGCGGAACGAAAGCGGACGGGTCCCGACCCGATCGGCCAGGACCCGTCCGCCCGCGGTGCGTGCTCCCGAGGGAGCCCTAGCTCTCAGCGAGATGCTTGGCGAGCGTGCGCGCTCTCCGCTCCTCCCGGAAGATGCCTACCCCGTAGATGGGGCCCTGGAGCACCGTGTTCGGCAACGACGGCACCTTGGGGGTCTGGACGAGGAAGACCGCGTGTTGCTTCGAGGGGAACTGATCCACGATCTCGCCCTGGGCGAACTCTCGCTGGATGGTCTGCTTGTCGTCGGCTTCGACGACGACCCATGGAGTCCCTTGCATGGTCGCACCTCCTTCCCGCGTACCAACCAACAGCATGTCTGGCGGCCCTGAAGCCAGGCTGAGACTCCGCTGAGAGATCCCTTATCCGCCTCACGGTCATACACGGGGTCCAGGTGTTTTGTCGCCCGGAGACCGGCCGTCCAACATGGTGGGGAACGGGGGCGGTCTCCCTCCCCGGGGGATCACCTCGCTCGGAACGTTCGGCCGGAAGGGGTGCTCGTGAACCTGCTGGTCGTGCAGGAGGAACCCCCCGTCGCCTCCTTCATCAAGCGGGGACTGGAGGCCGAGGGTTTCGTCGTCCGAACCGCGTGCGACGGCGCCGAAGGCCTGGAGATGTCGAGATCGTCGGATCTCGATCTCATCGTCCTGGATCTCGTCCTTCCGACGGTGACCGGAGAGGAGATCCTTGCCACGTTGCGCGCCGCGGGTTCGTCGGTGCCCGTGATCGTGCTCACCGCGAGCGATGCGATCCCCGACCGGGTGGCCATCCTGAACGCCGGGGCCGACGACTACCTGACGAGACCCTGCAGTTTTTCGGAGCTGCTCGCCCGGATCCGGGCGAGGCTCCGCGCGGCTGATCAGACGGTGTCGACCACGATCTCCCACGGGCGGGTCACCATCGACGTCGCGACACGGGACGTCCGGATCGGTGGGAGATCGGTCGACCTCACGCCCCGGGAGTTCGCCTTGCTCGAGGCGCTGATGCGACACGCGGGTCAGGTCCTGTCGCAGGCCCAGCTCCTCGATCAGGTCTGGGGATACGACCGCGATCCGACCTCCAACGTGGTGGAGGTCTACGTTGGCTATCTCCGCAAGAAGCTGCGACGCGATGTCGTGGAGACGATCCGCGGCGCCGGGTATCGGTTCCGCGGCTGACGACCCTGGATCCGTTCGTTCGCGCCTCTTCTGATCGACCCTCGGAGATCGTGGTGACCTCGTTGGTTGCCTTCCGCGGGGTTCTGCCGCACCATGCGAGTACGGGAGAAAGGAGGTGGTCCTTGCCGAAACAGCTCGAGACCCTCGAGGTGACTGGCTGCTGAGCCGTCCCTCGCGGGCCGGGGCCGCCAGCCCCGCCCGTTCGCCGGGATGCCGGCAGAATCCAACCAGCTCACCGACCTCGCGGGTTCCGGTTGGTCGACCGGACGACGCCTCGGACCGAGGCCGAAGCGCCCGCGGGCAACGCGTCATCGGACGGGCCGGCCCACGTCGGGCCGGCCTGTTCGCGTTGGATGACGCGTCGCTCAGGCGTCCAGGACCGTGAGGTCGAGCTCCCCGATGCGCCCCGGACATGCCGGAGGAGGCCCCGCAGCCGCCGGTGCGATCGCGGGCGGATCGCACAGCCGACACGCTGAAGAGGCTGAGCCGTGACGTCGACCTATGGGTTGCCTCGGCGAGCGAGGACGGGCGCGCCTATCTCGTCCCGCTCTCGTATCACTGGGACGGCTCGACGCTGACGATCGCCACACCGAGCGCGAGCCCGACCGCCAGGAACCTGATCAGAGCAGGCTGGGTTCGCGCGGCGCTCGGGCTGACCCGCGACGTCGTGATCGTCGAGGGCAGGGTCGAGGAGATCCCGATCGGCGCCGACCCCGAGCTCGGGGACGCGCACGCACGATCGACGGGGTTCGATCCGCGGACGCTGGCGGACGAGTACGTCTACCTGCGGATCGCCCCGCAGGAGATCCAGGCGTGGCGCGAGTCCAACGAGCTCGTGGGCCGCGTCCTGATGCGCGATGGAGCGTGGCTCGGGTAGACCGACCACTCCGCTCGATCGGTTCGGGTCAGCAGATCAGAAGTTCTCCCACAGCCCGACCACGTTGCCCTCGCTGTCCCTGAAGTACGCGAAGGCGCCCATCTCCGGAATCTCGGTGCGCGGCTGGACCGTGGCACCGCCTCCCGCCTCCACCTTCTTCAATGACTCGTCGATCGACGTGACGCCGATCGTGATCACCGGGGCAGGCGTGTCACCGGTCCGCTGCATGAGACCGCCGTTGATGCCGCCCGGCTCCGTCGGCTGCCGCGTCGTCTCGTCGATGGGGGTGGTCGTGACCGTCGTGTACATGTTGCCGCCACCCATGTCCATCTCGGTCAGGTCCCAATCGAAGGCGGAGCCGTAGAACTCACGAGCCCGGGCCGCGTCCTCGACCGGGATCTCGAAGTGCACGACCTTATCCATGCCGTCCTCCTTCCGAGGCCTCGAGAGCCTCTCCGTGACCTTCCTCAACCTATCGCGGGCTTGCCGGCTCGGACCACACGCCGCCGACCTTCGTCGGCTATTTCAAGCGGTAACGAGGCGGCGATACTCCTGCTTGATCACGGCGTAGCACTCGCACGATGCGTCCTCGAGCGCCGCCCGATCCGTCACG